>JBGPOI010000047.1:0-17071 GCA_041487975.1 Binatia bacterium
CCTGAGATGGCGCTTACTTTCGGTGTCCACACTGGGCAGCAGAACTGCTCGCTGGAGGAACTGCGCCGCCTGTGGCGGTTTGTCGATCAGGCCGGATTCGACTGGCTGTCGATCTGGGATCACTTCCACGAAGCTCCGCCGATTGATGGCAACGGTTCGTGCTTCGAGACGGTCTCGGCCTTGGCGGTGCTGGCGGCTGATACTGTCAAGGTGCGGGTGGGGTGCCTAGTGTTTTGCATCAGTTATCGCCACCCGGCTGTGTTGGCCAAGGCGTTTGCCACCATCGACCACGTCAGCAACGGACGGTTAGAGGTCGGTCTGGGATCAGGATGGCACGAACCAGAGTATCGCAGCTATGGCATCCCGTTCCCATCGGCCGGGGTGCGCCAGGACCAACTGGAAGAGGCAGTCCAGATTATCCGCGGCCTGCTCACTCAGGATCGCACAACCTTCGCCGGCAAACATTTCCAGGTGTATAATGCCCCTTGCAATCCTAAGCCCGTGCAGAAGCGGCTGCCGATCTGGATTGGCGGCGTGGGCGAAAAACGCACCCTGCGCACCGCCGCCCGTTACGCCGATGGCTGGAACGCGCCCTACGTCTCGGCCCAGGTCTTTCGCCACAAGAGCGAAAAACTGGATGAATGGTGTGAAAGAGAAGATCGAGATCCAGCCACTCTCCCGCGCACGGTGAATCTGGGGTTCTACCTCAAGACCAACGAGGCCGCAGCTGAAGCCGAGCGGTCAGCGTTGCTTCAAGCACTGGGGGGGATGGCCGAGATGCTGGAAGGCGGCATGTTGTTCGGCACGCCGAAGCAAGCGGTCGAGCGTGTGGGCCGGTATATGGAGGCCGGAGCCGCCCGGGTCACGATCGCCTTGCGCGCGCCGTTTGATTGGGAAGCGCTGCAAGGCTACATCGAAGAAGTGCTGCCGGCGTTTCGCTGAAAGTGCTGAGGTATGAGTGCTGAGGACTGAGGAGAGAGTTGTTCATTCCGTGTTCTGACTCCTGGCTTTTGAATTCTTTGCTCGGTTCTCGTTATTTATTCTAGGTCCTTTCCTGAACGTGTTGACGGCGAGGGCAGAGCATGGTTCAAGTGCTGTGCTGGGCGAAAAAAGGAGGTGTTGCATGGCTACGCAGGCAGACAAGTTCGTCGAAGAGCTGCGCGCCTATATGCGCGAGCAGGAAAAAGCGCCGCTCTATGGCAAGAGCTTTTTTGACGGAGTGATGGCAGGTACGATGGACCGCGAAGCCCTGAAAAAATGGGCAATCCAGCACCACTACCGCACCGGCCAGCATATCCGTGCCTTCGGCGGTATTTTTCTTAACACCGGCTTGAGTCCCCTGGACCAGAAGATCCGTCGTCACATCGTCGAGAACCTGATCGATGAAGAAACGGTCATGGGGCGTGGCGATGATGCCCACTGGGCGCTCTCTCGCCGTTTGGCCGAAGCGTTCGGGGCGACGGCGCAAGAGTTGACTCATCCCAAAGTAGCGAAAGCGGCGCTTGGCTATGTAGACTGGGTGATCGAACTCGGTCGGCGGGAGTACGGTTTGGTGACCCTGGCCGCCATGTCGATTGGCGGCGAAACCCGCCGCGAGGACTCGAGCCAGCGGTTAGTGAAGGCGCTGTCAGAGAAGTATGGTTTGAGCCGGGAGGCGCTGGAGTTTTTCTACGCTCACATGGGTGAGGCTGAGGCGCATGGTGACCCGGTATATAACTTCGTGCGCGAGTATGCCACCACTTCCGAGCGGCAAGAGAAAATTCGCACTGCTCTAAAAACCTGGTGCGAAAAGTTTCGCGCGGCGCAGGAAGGTATCTTTCGCGTGGCGATGGGCGTCGAAGAAGGAGTAGCAGCGGTTTTGTAGGGGCGCACGGCGTGCGCCCTTTTGCTTCTTTGCTAGAGAGGAGACCATCATGAGCCTCTACCAAGTCAACAAACTGTTACGCGATATCAACCTCAGTGCCGAACTTGCCCAGCGTTGTCGCACTGCACCGGAAGCCGTGCTACCACAGTATGCGTTGACGCCGGAGGAACAGGAGGCCATCAAAAGCTGGCAGGTGCGGAAACTCTACGACATGGGCGCGAACCCTTTTCTCCTGCTGGTCTACTCCATGGCCACAGGTAAGGATATGCGCGCGTATGTGAAAGCGATGAACCAACTGAGTTAAAAAAGGAGGGCCTTGTCATGGCGGAAATCGTTGTGGGCATTGCCACTTCACATGTCCCTTTTATGGCAGCCCCTCGCCGGGCCGAGGTTGATGAAGGACAGCACGCCAGAGTAATAGCTGGGCTGGGGGAAGCCCGAAAACTCCTGGAACAGGCGCGACCGGATGCTATCGTCATTTTCTCGACCGATCACTTCGACCGCTGTTTCTACGATAATCTCCCCCCATTCCTGGTGGGCATCGGTGAGGAGGCTGAGGGGCCGGTTACGAACTTATCCGGCATGCCCAAAGTGAAACTCAAAATTGCCAGTGCCCTTGGCCGCTTCATTGTCAGCGAAGGTTTGGACAACGGGGTGGATTTCGCTCTGTCGCAGGACCTGCCACTGGATCACGCGGAAGTAGTACCACTCTCTTTCCTCACGCCGGGTTGGGAGATCCCCATCGTGCCTATCGTCGTCAATGCCTTTGCCCCGCCGATGCCGAGCCTGAAACGTTGCTGGCAGGTCGGCGGGTTTGTCCGCGAGACGGTTGAACGCTGGCCGGAGAAGAAGCGGGTGGCGGTGATCGGCACCGGTGGGCTCTCCCACTGGGTTGGGCCGCCGGAGACCGGTAGAATCAATGGCGAGTTCGATCGTTGGTTCTTGCAGTGTCTGGTCGAAGGCAAAGCGGCGGAGGTCATCGAGAAGTACAAAAAGGCCGAAGACCTGGAAAAGATCGCTGGCAACGGTGGGCAGGAAGTCCGCGACTGGCTGGCCGTGGCTGCGGCAATGCCAGCTGCTCTGAAGCCACGGGTGTTAGCCTATGAGCCCATTGCCCAGTGGGTGACCGGCACCGGCGTGATGGCGTGGGTATAAGAATCCAGGCAGGGCACAGGCCGGCGGCCTGTACCACTAAACCCTGAGCAAAGAGAAAATGGTGGTAGGCGCAGAGCGCCGAGATACAGAAAGGAGGGGATCATGACGATAATGCAGCCGCAGATCGATTACGAGGCACTGGTCCAAGAGGACCGTGTACATGGAAGCGTGTACACCGACCTGCTTATTTTCGCGGAAGAGATGGAAAAGATCTTCTACCGGGGATGGGTCTATGTCGGGCACGCTGGCGAGATCCCGCAGCCGGGGGACTACCGGCTGAAGAAGATCGGGCAACAATCTGTCATCATGGTCCGCGACGAGGACAGCCAGGTGCAGCTGTTAATGAACCGCTGCCGGCATCGCGCCAACACCGTCTGCCAAATCGAACGGGGCAACACGAAGGTGTTCCGCTGCGCCTATCATGGGTGGACGTACCGCAACAGCGGCGATCTGCTGTCAGTCACCTACCAAGACGGCTATGACAAATCCTTTCGTAAGGAAGATTACGGGCTGACCAAGGTGCCGCGCATGGCTATGTACCGCGGGTTTATCTTCGCCAGCTTGAGTCCTGCCGGTATTACCCTGGACGAATACCTGGGTCAGCCGGTGAAAGAGCAGCTCGATCTGTTTATCGACCTCTCGCCCGAGGGTGAACTCGATGTCACTGCTGGTGTTCATAAATACGGCTACCAAGGAAACTGGAAGTTCCAGGCGGAAAATGCCATGGACGGCTACCACCCGAACTTCGTCCACCAGACCTTCTTCACCGCCCTGCAAAAGCGGACCGGCACGAAGCTGGACTTGTTTACCAGCCATTCCACCGGGCTCACGCGCGACCTGGGAAACGGGCACGTAATGTTGGATTCGCGGGAGTACAACAAGGCCAACAGTCATCTCCTGCGTGCGGCCCTGCCGACGACGCCCGGGGGGCAGGACTACAGAGAGGCGATGGTGCAACGGTACGGCCAAGAGCGGGCCGAGGAAATTCTCACCGCTGGAGGCACGCACATGCTGGTGTTCCCAAACCTCATTCTGATCGGCGTGCAGATCCGGGTGGTCCAGCCCATGAGCGTGGCCGAGACCCAGGTGTTCCTCTACCCGACGCTGCTGAAAGGCGTGGCGCCAGAGATGAACGCGGCGCGGCTGCGCGGACACGAAGCCTTCTTCGGTCCGGCCGGTAAAGGCGCCGTCGATGACCTGGAGATGTTCGAACGCAACCAGGTCGGTCTCAGTGCGCAGGTGGATCCCTGGTTAGTGCTGTCACGTGGGCTTCATCGAGAGCGGCGCGACACAGACGGCACTCTCGTCGCGCGGATGACGGATGAGGTGACGCAGCGCGGCATCTGGCGCCAGTGGAAGAGGATGATGTCGCAGGGCGTCGTGGAAGCGCCGATGCGGTGGCAGATGCGCGCGAGTGCGGGAGGGCGGTAGCCGGTGTGTTGAGTGCGGAATTCCCTTCTCCCCTTGCGGGAGAGGGAGGAAAAGTGCGAGGAGAGACCACATGCCTGTAGATCGCCACCAGATCGAGAACTTTCTCTATCGTGAGGCGCGGCTCATGGATGAGCATGCGTACGACGAGTGGTTGTCGCTGTGGACGGAGGACGCGTTGTACTGGGTGCCGTGCAACGAAGACGATATCGACCCGCAGCGGCATGTGTCGATCATCTACGATAACCGGGCACGACTCGAAGACCGCATCGAGCGTCTGAAGAGTGGGGCGGCCTATGCTCAAGACCCGAAGTCGCGGCTGCGGCGAGTAGTCTCGAACGTGGAGAGCGAGGAAGGGGACAATGGTGAGATAACGGTGTACGCGAACTTCAATCTCACGGAACTGCGCCGGGGCCGGCAGGACACGTTTGCCGGCCGGACGATCTACAAACTCCGGCCGCAGGGCGCCGGCTTCAAGATCGCCTACAAGAAGGTCCTGCTGGTTAACAACGACGAGGTCATCGATAATCTGACGTTCCTTATTTAGCAGGGTATGGAAAAGTACTGCGTTCACCCTTCGACAAGCTCAGGGCGAGCGGGCTGCGACTGAAAGCGTTGACTATTTTTCGTTCGTGCTGAGCCTGTCGAAGCACGATTCATTCGAGGAGCATTACAGAATGGACTACGGTATCGTTTTGCCCCACTTCGGTTCCTTCGCGCGAGAGGAAGCTGCCCAGCGTATTGTCGCGGCGGCCGAAGCCGCCGAGGCGCTCGGCTACAGCACCGTATGGGTGATCGACCACCTCGTCCTTCCCGCCAAGATTGAAGGCGGGTATGCGTTCAATCCCTTGGATCCTTTTCTCGAACCGATCACGGTGCTGGGCGCACTGGCGCTCAAAACCTCACGCGTCAAACTTGGCACGGCCGTACTCGTGCTGCCGTATCGCCATCCCATCTATACGGCGAAATCGTTGGCCACGGTGGATGTCCTCTCCGGCGGTCGTCTAGTTGTGGGTGTAGGCGCGGGCTGGATGGAGCCGGAGTTTACAGCGTTAGGGGTGCCCATGGCCGAGCGCGGCAGCCGCACCAATGAAACGATCGACGCCCTGAAGGCGCTGTGGACGCAAGACACACCAAGCTATGCCGGTCGCCATTTTCAGTTCAGCAACATCAAGTTCGTTCCCCAGCCCGTGCAAAAACCGCGACCGCCCATCTTGGTGGGCGGGATGACGAAGGGCGCATTGCAACGCGTGGCGCGCCGCGGCGATGGCTGGATCGCGCTCGGCAAGGGGCCAGAGGATCTCAAGGCACCGCTCGATACCCTGCGGGATCTCACCACGAAAGCCGGACGTAAACCCGAAGACCTGCACCTCAGCATGCTGCCGATTTCGACTCCCACTCTAGAGCAAGTCATCACAGACGTGCCCCGCTATAGCGAACTCGGGGTTCATCATCTGTATCTTTCTTTCCGCGCCTGGACTGGGGAGTTCACGCAGTTCATGGAACTGATGGCGCGGTTTGCCGGGGAAGTGGGACTGAAAAGCTAACCATTCGTAGGGGCGATCCTTGTGATCGCCCAAGCGGATCAAGAGCCGCAGCAAAGAAAAAGGAGGACATTATGACAGCCGTAGCAACGAGTCGCATTGACGTAACATCCAACGGCAAGACCTGGCACGCGCAGTACCCTGAACTGGGCACCGAGCCAGTGCCGATCGAACCCTATATTTCCCCAGAGTACTTCGCCCTGGAGCGGGAACGCATTTTTCGCAAGGCCTGGCTCAATGTGGGGAGAGAAGAGGAGATCCCTAAGCCGGGCGATTATCTGGTGAAGGACCTCCCAGCCTGCGGCACCTCGATCCTGATCGTGCGGGGGAAAGATGGTCGTATCCGCGCCTTTCACAACGTGTGTTCTCACCGCAGTAACAAACTAATGTGGAATCGGGGCGGATCGTGCCAGATGTTTGCCTGCAAGTTCCACGGCTGGACCTACGGGTTGGAGGGGCAACTCACCTTCGTGCCGGATGAGGAGAGTTTCTTTGACCTCAAGAAAGGCGAGCTTGGCCTCACGCCAGTGACGGCGGATACTTGGGAAGGGTTCATTTTTATCAACCTCGATCCTCAGCCCAAGGAAAGCCTGAAGGAATACCTGGGTGAAATCGGTGAGACGCTGAAAGGTTATCCTTTCGCCGAATACTCGGCGACCTGTTACGGCTGGACGACCGAGCTGCGCGCTAACTGGAAGATCCTCAAGGACGCCTTTCAAGAAGCCTACCATGTGGCGTTTTTGCATAAACGCTCGCTGCCCGACTCTTTCACGAGTAAGAGCAATCCGTTTGCCCATGGGACCGATTGCAAACTGTATCCTCGCCACCGCAAGATGTCAGTGTACGGCAACATGGAGCATCGGCCGACCCCGGTCGAGGAAATCGCCTCCCAGTTCGGCTCCTTGATCATCAGGAATGATTTCTCCATGGATCGTCTGCCGGCTGGAGTCAATCCGACCAGAAACCCATCCTGGGCTTTAGATCTCAATGTCATCTTTCCCAACTTCTTCGTGGACGTGTCTGATGGCACGTACTTTACCTACAACATGTGGCCGCTGGCGGTGGATCGCACGCTGTGGGAAGTGCGGGCTTACTACCCGAAGGCGCAAAGCGCCGGGCAACGCTTCAGCCAGGAGTACAGCAAAGTCATTTTCCGGGATGTCATTATGGAGGATTGCAGCACCCTGGAGCAGACACAGTCGGTGCTGGCGTCAGGAGCGAAGACCCATTTCGTCCTGCAGGATCAAGAATTGCTGATCCGCCACGATCACAAAGTGCATGAAGAATTCGTCGGGTTCTATAAGAAGCAAAACAAGAAGAACAAGAAGGGGGTGACGGCCAATGTCTGAGCGCTTGTTACCCGAGTCCTTTCAAGACCTGGAACCCTTTGCCGCTGCGTGGTCGCTCGCCACCGAGAGGGAACGGAATCGCCAACGCTTGAGCAGTACGATGGAGGAGATCCAGGCGTTCTATAATGCGCTCCTCCCGCGCATGGAAGCGGTCGTCGCTTATCTCAACCAATTTCCCTTGGACTCCATGCCTGCTGACGCGCAGCAGTTGCTGTACCTGACACTGTCCCTGGCGGAAGTGGCGCCGGCGGTGGAGTTGTTCAAGCAGCCGAGCGTGGCGGACGGCTATGACGCCGCCCGCTTCGTGCAAATGCACAAGTAGCGAATTAGGAAGCAGGGTGCGAGGACTCACCCTACTACTGCTGAAAGCTGACAGCGAATAGCGAAACGCTCATCGACGAAGGAGGTGTTTATGATCCACCCAGAACGTATTGCTCACGTCGTTATCAAAGTGCGAGACTTGGAACGCTCGCGTAAGTTTTACACCGAGGTCCTGGGAATGCAGGTGATGAAAGACGTCCCGCAAATCGGCGCCGTGTTTTTGTCCTTCAACGGACAGGACCACCATGAGGTCGCGCTCTTTCAGGTGGGACCGCAGGCCGAAGCGCCCAGGGCCAATCAGGTTGGGCTGCTGCACTTCGCCTTCCGCCTGCGCAGCGAGGAAGAACTGCGCGCCGCCTATCAGGAATTCAAGGAGAAGGGCGTCTCGGTCACGTTCACTGTCAACCACGGGGTCACTAAGAGTGTGTACTTCCGTGATCCTGATGACCATGAGCTGGAAGTCTACTGTGACAACGATCCCGCGGAGTATATTGGTATGCCGAATGCCTACCTGGGCATGGAGAAGCTCGACTTTGCCCGGAACGATCGAGGATTGGCTGAGATGCTGGCGGAGATGAGGCACTGAAGAAAGTAGTCAGTGGTCAGTAGCCAGTAGGGGCGCACGGCGTGCGCCCTAGCTTAGGTCGGTCTCTGCAAAGGAGGGGGGCAGCATGGCTATGCGCTTTTCGATACTTACGCTGGGGGATAACTACGAGCACCTGCGCTCGCACGAACAGTTTTACCAGGAAGTCCTCGAAGAGGCTCAATATGCCGAGGAACTGGGATATGCAGGGTTCTGGGTCGGCGAACACCACTTCCAGGCCAGCTACCGAGTTTTTCCCTCCCCTCAGATGATTCTTGCCGCCATCTCCCAACGCACGAAAAAGCTCCGGCTGGGAACTGGGGTGAGTGTACTGCCGGTCAACGACCCCATCCGACTGGCTGAAGATATGGCTGAGCTTGATCTGCTGAGCCACGGCCGGATGTGCTTTGGCGCGGGCCGGGGCTACCAGCCCCACGAGTTTGCCGGATTTCATATTCCCATGGAATCGGCCAAAGAGCGCTTCTGGGAGTGTCTGGAGGTTATCCGCTTGGCCTGGACTCAGGAACAGTTCTCGTACACCGGCAAGTTCTATCACTATGAGGACCTCGCCCTGCTGCCGCGGCCGGTGCAGAAGCCCGCCCCGCCCATTTGGGTCGCGGCTGCCTCGCCAGGGTCGGCCGAAGAGATCGCGAAAAGGGGATATGCCTTCTGCGCCGCGCCTTTTGCCTCTAGCCCTTCCCCTGAAGAAATCGCCGCGCAATTAGGGCGCTATGAGCAGACTTTCCAGGCGGCGGGACATGGAACCCCTACGACTGATCTCCCGCATGTGTTTTGGACTCACGTGGCCGACTCTACTGAGCAAGCGCTGAAAGAGGCGGAAGCCGGCATGAAACGGAAGCTGGGCAGCTCGACGAAAGTGTGGGTCAAGCCAGGGACCAGTGGCTATGAGACTTTTGCGAAGTTGGGGCAGTTCTTGGCCACAGCGACGATCGACCAACTCGATGCGCTGTCAATTTTCGGCGATCCGCAGCGGTGTTTGGCGAAGGTGAAGAAATATCATGCCGCCGGCGTGACCCATCTGCTGGTCATGCTTGACTGGGGCGGTATGCCACAGAAAGCCATCTTCCACTCGATGGAGTTGTTCGCGAAATATGTAATGCCGCACTTTCAGGGGGCCGACCACCATGAGTCAGCCACGATCCGGGCACGGGAGAGTGCTGAGGTTCGGGCACTGTCTTAGTTGTATATTTCTGGGTCCGTCATTTCTGTCACCCTGAGCGTAGCGAAGGGTCTCAAATACAGATTCTTCGCTTCATTCAGAATGACGAGATGAGAAAGTAGCCATGCGCTGCCCGCACTGCCAACACGAAAACCGCGAGGGAGCCAGATTTTGCGAGGTGTGCGGCAGCAAGCGGGAACTGATCTGCCCTTCGTGTAGAAACTCGGTGCGGCCCGGAGCTGCGGGCGGTGACGAGCTTGAGCCGGTTGTGGCAGCAGCAGGGCAAGACGGAAGAAGCGCGGCAGAGGCTGGCGGAGATCTACGGCTGGTTCACTGAAGGATTCGATACCGCAGATCTGCAGCAGGCGAAGGCGTTGTTGGCGGAATTGGGTAATTGAGTCATTGGATCATAAGGATACTCTCTGTCTCATTTCTCTGTCTCATTTCTCTGTTTCCTGTCTTGCCAGAGCGCCAACGCCGCTTGATAGTCTTCCGGACTGTTCAGGTTGCGAAAGCTTAAGCCCTCAGGATCGAAGCGACGGAGTTCGTCCGCCCCGACTGCGCGAGTACGGACTTTCTCGTACAGAAGGGTTGTCCGCAACTCACCGTGTTCGAGTTGCACTCGCAGCAATGGCGCGACGCTGCGTCGGTAGACCGCATGCAGCGGTTGTAAGCGATCCTGCCAGTACGGTACGACGACATCACAATCGGTCATCTGCGAGACGAGATGGGCGATCAGAGCAAGGTTGAGAAAAGGTGCATCGCACGACGTGACAAAGCACACTTCGGTGCGCGTCGCTTGCAATCCATAATAAATGCCGCCCACCGGTCCTTGATACGCGACCTCGTCTCGTACCAGCGTCACTGGCAGTGGTGGCAGTTCTTGCGCGGGCGCGGTGACGACCACGATGTCCGCGAAGAGCTGCCTCAGGGTGCGGACGGTGTGGACAATCAACGGTTCGCCAGCAAAAGGGAGTAGTGCCTTGGGTCGGCCCATGCGCGAGCTTTTGCCGCCAGCGAGGATGATGGCGGAGGCGTTGTCTCCCTGTGGGCAGTCACTCATGCACGATCAGTCTAGTGTCTGGGGTCTGTCAGTCCAGCGCCACGACAATCTCATCTTCTTGGGACGCTAGACCTGGGACTCTCGACTCTTTTGCAGTCCCAACGGAATCACGACATTGACGAGCGCCAGCACGATGAGAAAAACTCCCATTTCCGCTTGCAGGCGAAGGGGTGAGAACAACCAGACAGACGCGGCCGAGGCTAACGTCAGGCTGGTTGCGGCAAACGCCTGTGCGTAGCGTGCAACTCCTCCGTCTCGCGTCCAGGCGAGAAACACCGGGATGAGGATCGTACCAGCGCTGACCACAACCACCGGCAGAGTGTATACGTTGAAATCGATATTCCCAAGCCACAGTAAGGTCAGCATCACTCCCTGAGACAAAGCGAGAGCAGCCGTCACCGCCAACGCGGCGCGTACGGAACCCAGCCCCAGGAAGGCGGCAACCCCCGCGAGCAGCGCCAGCGCTCCCAGCGTGCGCCAGTATCCGGACTCGACCGCCTCGTGCACCGCGGCGAGGACTCCGAGGATGCCGCCGCCCACGCGAAACTCAACGCCATTCCCGTTCTGCTGGGCAATGAACTCACGGGCGCGCTTTAAAGCGTGGGTCACAATCGTCGGGGAGTAGTCGCGATAGAAGAGGGTGACCGCCGTGGTGCTGAAGTCCGTCGAGAGAAACCGCTCGACCTCGCTCGGAGTCGCGGCGGCGGTCACAATACGAAAGATCACCTGCCCGGCCGAATCGATATCGTCCGGGACCATCTCCCACTTGGGAACGTCCTCGTGGAACATGCGTGTAATCGCTTTGGTTAAGCTGGTAATGGCCAGTGCTCCGCCGAAGTGGTCGTCTTCGGCCATATAGTGCTGAAAGGCGTCTAACGCCTGGAGGGCTTTGGGATCACGGAAAGCCGATTTCCCGCTCGTCCGGGCGATGACGATGAGCTGGTTGATGCCAATGAACCCCTGGTTTACCAAAGCGAAGGAGCGATTATAGGGGTGAGAAGGGTAAAATAAGGTCGTGCCGATCATTTCGCGGCCGGCTTGAAGCTGCACGGCTGCCGTTATCCCCAGCAGACTCAACACGAGCAGCCCTATGCGCGTGGCTAGAGGGGAACGCAGCATGCCTCGCAGTCCTGACGCCATCCGTGTGGCCAGCCGCTCTCCCCAGGAACTGGCGCCTGCCCGCGGACCACGCAGGTGCGCCAAGGACGACCACAGCGGCAGCACGGTCCACAGAGACAGCAAGAGTCCGGCAAGCCAACCGGCGCCGAGGTAGCCCAGCGCTTGGAGCATGGGGACGTCAGTGTGGGCAAGCACGAGCAGTGCAGCCCCATCCGCACACAGCGCGGCCGTCAGCGAGCGCCACAAAGCTGCGGCGGTGCGTTCGAGGGCGTGCTCTCGGCTCGTCTCCTCGGAGAAAGGGGTGAACACCGCGCCGTATTCGCTGACCAGGCGTTCGTGCCAGCTCATGACCAGCGCGATGCCACGGGCGCACAAAGGAAAAAACATGATCAGCGCCAACGGTTCGAGCGTCAGCCCGCCAGCGCCGAGCGCCCCGAGTCCCCAGAGTGCGCCAAGAAGATTGACCAGGCACACGACGACCGTGCCACTGAAGCGGCCGAGTAACTGACCGGCGAGGAAGATTGCTACCCCGGCGCTGATCAACAGCAGTAAGAGAAAACGTGGGGCCGCATCAATCAACCAGGCGGCGAGCACGAGATTTCCGGTAAACGAGATATCGGTGTTGGGATCGCCCTCTCGTTCGGCCAGCGTCTGAAGCCGAGTGAGCACCGCCCGTGGCTCGGCCATGCCGTCCCAGAACCCGGCGCGAATCAGGGCTGTCTTGTCATCCGGGGAGACGTAAATTCCACGAATGCCGAGATTGGTGTAGACCGCATTCTTGATGCGGGTGAGTGCCTCAGGGGGTTGCGGCTCTTCAGGATGGTCCACAACCGGCAGAATGCTAATCCCCTCGCTGTGGACTTTGATATCCTTGAGCCGTGGGTGGGTCAGTGACATGACCTCGAATGGGTTCACACCTTTGGTATCCAGCAAATCGACCGTGATGCGATGAATTTTCCCCAGGGTCTCCGGAGTGTAGATCGTGCCGTCTCTGACGCTTACCGTGACCACTACCGTGTTGGTCATCTTGAGCATCTCGGTAAACTCCTGGTAGAGCCGCACGTGTGGATGTTGGCCGGGGTAGTAATCCGACATTTTTGCTGAGAGGGTGACACGACGAGCCAAGAACGCGGCGGGCAGAGTTAGGGCAGCGATCAGCACCGCTGTCAACGAGCGGTGCTGCGCCAAGGAACGGCACAAACGAACAGACATAGTCCCCTCCCAAACTACGAACGCGCACTATAGCCCTTCTGTGCTGGATTTTGTAGGGGCCGGAACGGCTTCGCCGGTCCTGACCCGGAAGGCCTGAGTCTGAGGAATTGGCCGTCTTGATTTGGCGACCGGCGAAGCGGTGGTTATGCACCCCCAGGATTTTTCCCAAACCGTGCGGTCCTGCCGTTGACAAGCCTTTTCCCCCTAGTCTAAGAGAGTGAGCACACTTTTCTTGCGGCAGACAAAGGAGGGAGGGCTGTCATGAACTGGAGAGTATTCCAACCCTGGCGACTCTGGGTAGGGGTCGCGGTGCTCGTGTCGGTGGTGGGCGGAATGCACCCGAGGGACGTCGGGGCGCAGAATGGCGTGCGCATCAGCGACCATCTCTACGCCGTGCACCTCCTGACCGCGGACGAGGCCTGGGCGGTGGGTAGCTTCGGCGCCATTTACCATACCAAAGACCGGGGCAAGCAGTGGGAGAAACAAGACGGTGGGGTCATCGAGCCCCTCTACGGCGTGCGCTTTGTCGATAGCAAGGAAGGCTGGATTTCGGGGAAGTCCGGGCTGATTCTGCATACGACTGACGGCGGCGCGAAGTGGGAAAGGCAAGTCAGCGGTACAACGCACCATCTGTTCAACCTGACCTTCCTGGATAACAAGCGGGGCATTGCGGTCGGTGACTACGGCACCATCGTCCAAACGACCGATGGCGGCAAAACCTGGCAGGACCGGACGCCGGGAGAGGATGTGTTCCTCTACGCGGTGATCATGCGTGAATCAGGCAAGGCGGTGATCTCCGGCGAGCGCGGCACGATCTTGCTCAGCGACGATGGCGGCGCGACCTGGCACAAACAGGAAACCGGCAGCGAAGCGACCCTCCTGGGAATGAGCTTTGCCGATGATAACTGGGGGTGTGCGGTTGGCATGGACGGGACGATCATGCAGAGCGCGGATGGCGGCAAGACCTGGAAGGCTTACGAAAGCCCGGTGCAAACGGCGCTCTACAACGTTGCGCTCAATGGACAGGTGGGCTGGGCGGTTGGGGACGAGGGAGTCATACTCACTTCGAGTGATGGCGGGAAGAACTGGAGCCTGGTCGATGCCCCGGAAGAATTGACGCTGTACTGGATGATGGGCGTCTCGACCGCTCCTGACTCGCACGGCATCATTACCGGCTCGAACGGTTTGATCCTGTTCACTGACGGCACAAAGGTCGATTTCGACGCGCGCTTCAAGAAGCAGTAGCGAAGCATAAATTAAGGAGGGACTGACCATGCTACCGCGCAGTTGGATGGAAGCCTACATCAACTTCCTCCTCAAATTCCGCTGGCCGGTGATGATTGTGATCACGGCCATAACGCTCTTTCTCGGCTACTACCTCAAAGACATGCGGGTCTACACCAACTTCTTCGACCTCTATCCCCCCAGCCATCCCTACATCCAACTCTACCAGAAGTACCGTCGCATGTTCGGCACCGCCAACGTCTTGATGGTGATGATTGAGTGCAAAGAAGGCGACATCTTCAACGTCGATACCATCAACAAGATTAACTACGCGACCCTGCAGGTGGTCGAAACCCCAGGGGTGAATCCCTATCAGGTCCGCTCTTTGACCCATGCCAAGATGAAGAACATCCGCATTACCGGAGCGATCATCACGGCGTATCCCATCATGTACCCGGGCCCACCCAAAACCCCCGACGACGTCAAACCCATCAAGAAGGCGGTGTACACTAACGAGGGCGTGCATGGCTTCTATGTCTCCCAGGATAACACCGCCGCGCTGATCACTGCCGGGTTCTGGGAAGAGGGGGTGGATTTCCATAACCTCTATGATCGCATGGTGAAGATCCGTCAGGAAATCGAGAAGGACGGCAAGCATACAGTCTACATCGCCGGCTTTCCCATGCTCTACTCCTGGATCTTCAGCTACAAGAACTACATCCTGGCGGTGATCGGTATCACCATGGTGATCATTGTGGCCATGTTGTGGTTCTACTTCCGCACGTTCACCGGTGTGTGGGTACCGCTCTTCTCCGGATCGCTCAGTTCGCTGCTGGCGCTGGGGCTCGCCGGCTATTTTGGCTTTAACCTTGATCCTTTAGTGCTGGTGGTGCTGGTGCTGATTACCGCCCGGGCGCTTTCACACTCAGTGCAGTCGATGGAGCGCTACCACGAGGAGTATCACCGTCTGCAGAACAAGCAGGACGCGATCATGGCCTCGTACCTGAGCTTGTTCAGCCCTGCCATCGTCTCGATCATGGCCGACGGGTTTGCCATTCTCACCTTGGCCCTGGCGCACATCCCCTTGATTCAGAAGCTGGCCTATGTGTCCAGCTTCTGGGTGTTCACCATTTTCATCAGCGTCGTGACCCTGCATCCGATCATCCTCTACTTCATCCCGCCGCCGCCGCACGACCCCAAAAGCGGGAAACGCTTCTCTGATCACATCTACAACGGTGTTAACCGCGCCATGGTCAAGATCAGCCAGGGTGGGTATCGTTACGCCGTGCTCGGCTCCTTCAGCGTGTTCTTGGTCGTCGGCATGATCTACTCGCGTTACCTCAAGATCGGTGACGTATCGATCGGCAAGGCCCTCCTCTACCCTACCCATGACTACAATGCGTCGTACGACAAGATCAATCAGAAATTCGTCGGCGCTTCGCAACTGGTGATCCTGGCTGAAGGGAAGGAACCTGGTGTGATCAAAGATCCGCAAGCGCTGGTGACCCTGGAAAAGTTCCAACGCTACATGGAACAACAAAAACTGGTGGGCGGCAGCATCACCATTACTACTATGGCGCACCGCCTCTACCAGATGTTCCAGGAAGGTATTCCCAAGTGGGCCATCATCCCCGATAACCCCCGCGACGTGGGCAACATCTTCTATCAGTTCCTCAATACCCTGGGGGCGGACGACCTCGACAGTTTCATCGACAAGAACTCGCAGAATGCCACCATCACGGTTTACTACAAGGACTACAACCACGAGACGGTGGTGGGCTCGATCGATATGGCCCGCCAGTTCATCGAGCAAAACCCGGTAGAGAATATCCAGTTCCGCCTGGCCGGAGGGCTGCTGGGCATCCTGGCGGCGGTCAACGAAGAGGTGGAGTGGTCGTACAAGTGGAACTTGATCCTGGTGATGGTGACGGTGTTCGTCCTGAGCATGCTGACCTACGCTTCGGTGGTGGGGGCGCTGATCGTGATGATCCCCTCGATCGTCGCGCAACCACTCTCCGAAGCCGTGATGTATGCCATGGGGGTGGACGCCAACATCAACTCCTTGCCGGTGGCGGCGGTGGGCATCGGCATTGGCATCGATTACGGGTACTACGTGCTGTCGCGCATTGTCGAGGAGTTCCAGCGCCTAGGCGATCATGACCAAGCGATCGAAGAGGCGCTGATGACCACTGGCCGGGCGATCATGTTCACCGGCACGACTCTCACAGTCAGTGTGATCTTTTGGATCTTCTTCCCCATGAAGTTTCAGTCGGAGATGGCGATCTTGCTGACGTTGTTGTTGTTCTTCCACGTGGTCGGCGCGCTGGCGTTCATCCCCGGGATAGTCTCCCTGCTCAAGCCGCACTTCCCACTACCGAACAAGGTGATGACTGTAGTGTTGCTCGTCACCTTTGGACCGGCGCTGATTGGCTACTTCTTCTTCCCCGAATACGTCAATCTGCTGACCCTGGCTGTGCTGGCGATTACGGTGGCGATCGGAGAGCACATCTGGGCGACCCGACACAACGTCGTTATGGAGTTGCGGGCGTAAGGCAAGAGTGGTTGGAGGCAAGGGGCTGAGAACCAGCAGGGACTACTGGCTGTTTCATTCCCTCGCTGAAGTTGGGAGGAGACGCAAGAAAGACAGCAACAACACCAGTCATGAGGAGGAGGAAAATTTGACAGTTATAGAAAAAAAACTTGACAAATAGACACTGATAGGTGTATTTCAGCCGGCAGCAACAAGAAGGGGCTCTTGTTCGGAGTTGGGAAATCGTAACCGGGTGAGCACAGCAACGCTTCACCCAAGGAGGGCATGTTATGAGGAGGAATCGGCAACGTGGATGGGGGCTGTTTGCGGCGTTAGCCTTGCTGTTGATCCCCGCCGCAACCACCTGGGGCTATTTCTTTGACGACCGGCGCGAGATGAGTTTGTCGGGGTTTGCCTACACGCGGGCGACCTTTGCGACCACGTCGGACAACATCGGCACCGGCAAAGGCCTATATAGTACCGGGAACCTCGTGCAGCA
>JBGPOI010000048.1:0-16809 GCA_041487975.1 Binatia bacterium
CAGGGGAGAAGGGGGTGGGAGGGGTAGCCCCATCCCTATCCGGTTGGCAATGGCTTCTTCCAGACAATCCGCCGCTTCTCTCAGGGCATCTGTTCGGTCGTCACCTTGTGTAATCGCTTCAGGCACATCGACAAACGTGACCACGAAGCCGCCGTCCTTCATGTCCGGGGTAAGAGTAGCAGGGTAAACAAAACGTTCCATAGCAGCCTCCTAATTCACTATAGCGGACATTTTTGTCCGGTTGTCAAGAGACAAAGAGAAAGCTCTGTGCCGGGCAGCGGTTCAATTCAGTCTGCCAATAGACCGAGCATGCAGGGCAGGTAGCAAGCGAAATCCCCAATGCGCTTTCTATCCTGGCCAAGCTGTGCTCTCTACGAGGTGGACGTTCAGTGGGTGGACTGCTGTTCAATTGCAGGCTAACTGCTCGTGTGGGACCAAGGAAGGGACCGCACGGCCCGCATAGAACGCCTGGCAACACGCCGTCAGATAGGCCAACACCTTGCGTCCCTGTTGCTGACGGCTCGCGACCACCGTCAGGATATGGGCAACAAACCGGCTGCCTTGCTCACTCTGCGTGCCGTAGCTGGTCTTGCGCCACTGCACGGCATGCCGTAGACTCCTTTCCGCAGCATTGTTGGTCGGTTCCACGCCCTCCACCTGCACGAAGATCCACAACGCCGCCTCCCGTGCCAGTAACTCCCGACAGGTAGCCGCCGTTTTGGGACACGCACCCGCAGCACCGTTCTCCAACTCCCCGCGGAAGGAGGCCCGCAACGTGCTCACGTACTGCTGAAAGGTGGACCGTGCCCAGGTGCCGTCGCGTACCCAATGCCACCAGGCAAAGAGGACCTGGGCATGTTCCAGTAACGCCTCGCCCACGGGCTGGGCTGGTCGGGCACGGTGTGGACGCCATCCCCTTTACGAGGGCAGGGCGCACTCCTTTGTAAGTCCTGGAAGAGTTCTCTGCCTCTGGCGACCCGCCCGACCAAGACCCCGGAGCCCACCCTGTGTTCTCGCTATGGCCGGTTGCTCCTCAGTCTGCTCACTTCTGCCCTCTGCCCACCCCTGCAGGGGCGGGGGTGGCGGACGCAACACCGAGCATTGAGTCTGCGCAAACTCGTGCGGCATTTCCAGACCGTAGCCGGCCAGTGGCGGCAGGTGCTCTTGCGGACCCAGGCGGCACTCCGCTCCTTCCGGCCCCGGGCTCGTGCCACGGCTGAACGGGTGGTGGCCACAGCCTCCCGCAAACGCCGCACCTCCGCGCAACTCTGGCGTGAAAGTTTACCCGCCCAAAACGACTTCATTGAATTTATCGAGGCCCTTGCTGCCTCGGAGCCTGTCAGGATAGATCGGAAAAGGGGGATCGACCAATTTGCTCAGATGGTTAGGTTGACGCGTATGCCCCGGGAGGGGGTCCCGCTGCTAACTACTTGAAATTCTTATCAGAGAGAGTCCCAATGAACCGTAAGAATCAGCTAATGCTCCCCCCCAACCATCTGTGTACAAGCGCATAACCCCAGTGATCATCCAAAATTACGATACTACCCGGGGTGCAACGCTTGAAATTGGAGAGAGCAGCCGCACGGCACTCGCTCGTACCATGCCAGCTCGCGCGAGGTTAGACACAGAACTAAACGACACTGCCGGTTAGTTTGGGCCTGTCCTCAACACCGCAGCGATCATTGGGAGCTTGGTTCGTAGATATGTCAAAATGTCAACAATCGCGACGGCTTTGTTCTGGTAGTCGCAGTCTCCATTGTCCTTGCGCTGGTATCCTAGGTGATGAAGGGCGACGAGATCTCCGCTCATGTCAAAGATGCCCCCGCCGGAGCTCCCCCCCTCTGAATCACATGAGTGCAGCACGTCAGTACTGCCCAAACCCCGCCAGTTCGGGTACGCTATAACGTTGATCTGGCAGGATGCCGTAGTAATCTGCTTTGGTTCGCAGGCTGGGTGATGGATGAAGTTCACGGTCTCGGCAGCCTGCAAAGCCGTCGTCCGGATGCGCGTGGGACGAGCTGTATCGTTCCCGTTCAGGGAGCGGATTTTGAGCACGGCGATGTCCAGTGGTTCATTGCTATCCAGAACCTCCGTGCAAACAAACTCACGATCCCGGACCGTCCCGGCTACTGCGGAGTCCGGGTACGCGTCCCATGCAAGATTTACGATCGTGTTGCGGCAGACGTCCTTGGTCCACATTTTCTGGTTCTGAGAAGCGCCTCCGCAGTGCCAATTGGTGAGAAGAACGTTTTCGGCAATGACAACACCCGAACAGCACCAGCTTTGTCGGTCAAAGTTGCCGAGAAGGAGTCCTACACTGTCGCCAACGATCCGCTTATCCGGCGATGCTGCGACGAGGGGCGTCCAACTTGGCTCGGCGCCCGAGAATGAATAATATGGATGCTTCGCTTCCTTGGGCATGTATTGCGTCTTCGCGACAACGAGCTTCGGATCGGAGCCGTTCTTTTCGACTTCCACCGTAGCATACAAAACTCCTCTGGGAGCATCGAGGCGTCTTGTCCAACGTGTGGCACCAGCGGTGAACTGGTCTGCACCGAAGGATTCAAGCAGCGTTCGGTTTTGGTTTCGGAGCGAGAGCACCCAGCCGCGTGCGTTTAGATCGGCGACGGTGAGTAGTAGTCGCACGTATCGCACGTCCTGACCCGCGGGTGCCGCCTGGATTACCACTTCATTCCCAGTCGCGAGCAGAGGCTGGGAGTTACTCGCAAATAGGCCGAATTCTGTAGCTTTGACGTCTGTCTGGTCGCAAGCATTATCGGCCCGTGCCGAAAAAGCAGCGACGCCCACACTCGCTACGGTCCACGCGCACGCTATGAGTCGGAACAAGCTGACATGAGCGGTCAACATGGGGCAACCTCTTCGACTGGGGCACTGAGGATCAGATCGTCGATTTGACCAATCGCCACTGGATCTCCATTATCAAGCTTGAGCAGATTTCCAGTAATCGACGGAAGACCAGGCGGGGTGTGCATCATGGCTCCTCGAATCCAGGTGTCCCATTCTTTCTTACCCCAGGCTCTTGGTGGGACTTTGAAGACTACGTATTGGTCGCCGTCTGACGACACTGTCCTCAGACGGTAAAGGCGAAGCAGCTTGTTGAGGTCAGTTCTGCCGTAGGCGACTTCCTGCCGCGATAACGGATCCGTGATGGTCAGGCTGGTTGTACACCAGGCTGCGATCTTCACCGGTTCGTATTTCGGGGAATTCGTGCGTTTCAGGTAGGTGAGTGATGGATCCTTAAGGGCAAGGTCTCCGTCGAGAACGCCGCTTTGCACCTTATCGGCATCCTCATCTTTGAGGACCGGTCTGGCCGTCAGCTGGAGCCGACTTTTCACCATAAATGGTTCGGTGTAGCTCCGTGGGAAGCAGTTGATCATCGCGGCTGCGACTCCAGCGACGAATGCTGTCGCAGGTGACGTCCCGCCGACTGAATGGATAAGCTGTTCGCTGCTCCCGAGCGCTGGGATGTCGTGTCCTGGCGCAGCAATATGCACCAGCCGGTCTGTTAGTGAATAGTGCACGGACGATAATAGCCTGGCATTATCGTCCGTGCAGTCCTCGCACGCCGTGACCACGACGACGTTTTCCCGGTCTCCCATATCCATTGGAGAAAGGTCCGAGTCCTTTCGGATCTCTGAAGTCTCAGAAAAGGGAGTGTCGGCTTCTGGCTGGCCGACAGCGGTAATTAATAGCGGCCGGTCCATAGCCACGGTCTCTCCGATACCTGCCCGGTTGATTCTGTCATCTGGGTTCTTCAACGTTTTCTTGTCGGCGCGAGTAAGGCCACCGGTCGGGTAGCTCGTCGCCATCACGAACACCCGGCGCGGACCGCGCCAACGGTGGAGAAGATCACCCACGTCAAAATTATACTTGCCTTTGAGGTCAAGAGAATAGATTAGCGACGATGGCGCCACGCCTACGAACGGGTGTTGGTCAGGCCTAGCACCAATGATGCCCGCCATCATTGTCCCATGGTACGTTTTATTTGTGGCTTCCTCTACTTCTGTACATTGGCTAGTCGTTCCGAAGGAAAGCTGCGGATAAGCGATTGCGCCTTTCAAGTTGGGGTGGGGGAGAACTACGGCGTCGAGCAGCATCACCTCCGCACAGCCGTCACCGGGGCATACCATCGCGCAGGCTGGCAACCCCGCTGTAGATATCAGCTTAGCGTACCAGGCATTGACATCAGTTTTTCCATTGCCTTCCCGACATTCCTTGATGAAGTCGTTGGGGGCGATATTGCGGCTCGCATGGAGCGGTGGAAGCCGGTCGCCTCCGAGATCAACCGCCGACACTATGAATGGGTTGCGCCATTCATTGATCGTTGCACTCAACTTGCGAATTAACCCTTCATTGTTCATTGGCAACCAGAGTTCGTAATAGATAACCTCCGCGTGGTCGTCTAATAGAGACGGTATTTTCCAAATCTCGTTACCTTGCTTGGGTGAGGCCGAGCGAAGATACGGCCTAATATCAAGGTGCGGGATGACTCTAATCTTCTTTCCGACGGTCAGATGATTCATCGACTCGATGTCGGTCCTGTTGAGTTTGGCCGCAAGTTCCAGCAATGATTGGGGACAGAGCAATTTCGCCGGCCAGTCCATCACTTTCTTATAGATTAGGCAGGTGTAGTCGCCCTGCTCGGTGGTGTAAGTCACTGGAGCAAGCGTCTTATTGTCGAGTAGAAGATTCAGGACGCGGATGAGATTGTCGGCAATTTTGCCGCCGTGGAACCGAATCCGAAGCGCCTGACCACGAGGTGACTCAGGAGGCGCGATAAGTTGCGCTGCTGCTGTAGCGTCGGTTGAGAGCATCGCTGCCGTCGGAGAGCAGCGCATAGGGAACTGCTGCGCGAACTGCTCGTCGTAAAGGCAGCGGTGACCCTGTATGTCCACGTCGCGGAATTTGAGGTCTAAACTCCCACCGTCTCCGCACATGTAGTGCATCACTGAGTGCGGTGTGTACTCCGTCAGTCGTTTCCAATTACCGTCTTCCATAGCGCACCCAGGAATACCCTGTATGTGCTCGTGCCGGTAACCAAGAATGTGACCAATCTCATGCCGCAGCACGCCAACCTGGTTAAACTCCAAGGTCGGCGAGAAGTAGGACGGGTCAATCAGCAGAAGGTGTTGCGCGGGATCGTCGCTCGGAAAGAACGAACTCGCTATGAAGGCGCCTCGCGAGTCTGTCTTCTGCACGACAAAGCTGGTGTTGAGCGTCGATGGCGCAGAGTCGAATTTCGGCCGGTATTCAAATCGGATCTGGCAGAGAGGACAGATGTCAGTCCAGTCCTTCGCCGCTGCTGTCATGTTCTTCACAAGCAGGTTGTACTCGGCCTTTGTGAAAGAGGCTCGGTCAACCGAGTACGACAGTCGACGCGATTGTAGCGTCTTTAAATAATCTAGCTCACCATCGTCTTTCAGATTAACCAGCAACTCTGGTTTCGTTGGAAGTGGCTTAGATTGGCGGTCTTTCAACCCATAAAGATACCATTGCAGCTGTTCTGGAGTCCTGCGAATGTCACCTTCGATGACGTAAGTGACCACGCCGTTCGGCAAGGTCACCTTTGGGAGGACATTAGTTAGGCGGCGGATCGCATCGTTGTCATCTGGGTTTGCCGCCGCTGCCGTGAGTGCAGCTTGCGTCTCCGTTGTCTGTGCCGCTGCCAAGGTGTCACTTACACAAAACAGAGTCACTAAAATCAAGAGAATACCCCACATTGTCGCCCCTCTTTGTGTGGCCGCCTTGGCTTGGACTCAGCAGCTGATGGACATACCGCAACCCCGTCTGATGAATCGGCATTCGAAACCCAACATCACCTCACGACGGCAAACTTTGCGACAGGTCCTCTTTAAATGCCTCCCGACCTTCCCCTGGCGGCATGGCTGATGTGAATAACGTCTAGGCATGATAGAAAAATTAAAAACTCCGAAAACGTATCGCTTATCATGCCACGGGCATGTCCATCTTTTTCGCAAAACCTCGATTCACGGTCAAGGCTTTTTTAATGGCACGCATCAAACTTAAATGAGCCAATCTGCGTATTCCACTTGAATTCTCCTGTCTCCTTTTGGTGTTCAGTCGTGAACCACATCGTACAGTCATCCACTGGATCTACTGCCATAGCACTATAGTCTCCCCAGCGCGTAATCCCGGACTGCGATCCAATCCCATCAAGAATAGTGCGCTCAGTCCCCATCGTATTGGGCGGATCACCAGGGGTACGTCCCGCATAACGAATTGAAGGGTGCATACTAGTGCCAGACACACTGTAGCCCACAGCAATATTGCCAACTTTATCCGTTGCCATACTCCCCATCCACCGATGGTTTTCATCCGGTGCAAACGTGCCTTGCTGAAAGACCGTCGGCGTTCCATTTGGATCGCGTATTTCATACCACCGCACAGCCGATTTTCCGTCTCCCACCCGGACCGAATGGTTTACGACAAGCACTTCATGGTCGTTGAGGTTTCGATACGCCAACCTATACATTAACCGCTCGCCCAGGGAATCCAGCTGCGTGTTTGTGTCAGCTTGTGGAACGCAGGTCTCTCCGCCGCAGGCATCACTAAACGACATGACTTTGATATTGGCATTCGGCGCATGCTCAGGCCCATCCCCAAACGTCGTCCGCGTCGGTTTTTTCCAATCGACATGAAATTTCCATAGATCGAGGGAGTTACTATTCATTGCCAGGAAGAAATTCGGTGATCCTGCGGGAGGAGCAACCTTGCCGTCTACATCCGCAGGCAACAACCCGAAGACGTCCGGGCTGAGTTGGAAGCATTGCTGTTTCACTTTCCGCTGCACCTGCCCGAGCATCGCCTCCCGGTCATACGCACAGACTTTTGTCCCAACAAATGATTGTCCGTTCTTGAACATATTAAAAGAGATATAATAGCCATCAGGCCAGACTCCCATTTTGGGATAGTCATCGAAGTCTGAGTATTTGAACTGGAAACGCCTGTACGACCCAGTGGCATCAGGAGAGGTAGACACAGCAACACATTGAAAGAATCCACCTGGATCATGCACGGCAAACTGCGCCATGACCCATCGTTTTGCGGCTTTGTCATATTGCACTATCGGATCGCCGTCATTACTTGTTTCGCAGGCACCTTGAAAACCTCGCCACAAGGTGTTCCCTAACGCAGGACCGTAGATAGTTTTTCCCGTCGCTTTCTCAAAGATGGCAAACGATTCATTCACCCATTGAACGTATTGCGTTTCTCCCACTGCCCCGACGGGATCAGGTGGTGCCCCACTGAGTTGGAACGACCCCTGCGGACCACTGAATCCTACCCCAACGCCCGGGAAATTTACGCCAGGCGTGATGGCAACGTTTGGGCCCGGCGCAGACTGCACTGTGGTATCCGGCGCCGCCAAGGCTTCAGGCCCTGAAGGTTTCCGTCTCTTGGGATTGAGTTTCACAATATGTACTCGTGGAAAAGACAAGGCAGCTAAGGGTGGTTTTTTGGGCATAATGCTACTGAGTGGGGGAGAAATATCACTTTTGAGCGATTCTATAACTTGGGGTTGGGTCTGAGCACCTGCACACGGCACAGAAGCCGCAAGCCAAAAGAAACTTGCTACAGCGACTGTGAGTTCCATACGGACCCTAAGAGTCCGTAACACATCTTGTCTCATCATCTTCTCCTCCTTTTACTCGGATATGTTCTGTTCTATTGGGTTCTATGCTTATTCCGGTTAGGGTTTAAATGCAGAGGCTTCTCATGCGGAACAAGTGCGTTTCGAGACTTCCGTGGTTTAATGGTGCGGAGCGGTGGAGAGATATCACTCTTACTGGGCTTTATGATTTCTACTTTATTTCCTTTCCTGGGTTCACCGCCATCTACCACATCGTTTCCTCCGCTGCCGAGACAAATTGTGGTAAGAAGGAGGGAGAGCAGCAACAGACAGACTCCCTTCAGAGCCATAAGCTTTCCTTGACGAAGAGAAAGTTCTTGGGGCCGATAATGGTGAAGATAATAGTCCATGTGTCCAAATTCTCTCGCTATTTGTTGTCCTGGTTTACTAGGGGCTGACAGGCCCGACCACTCGCGGTCTTGGCGCACAATATTCCGGTCGTAAATGATGAAAGACTTCAAAGGAGTACAAGGGAGCAACAAGCAAAATCACACGACCGCTTTGCTGGACCACAGCAAAATGAGGATTTATAGAACTCTGGCTAACCTTAGAAATACCAAGCGTGGCCATAGATCATTCCGTTCCTTTCTAGAACCTCAGTTGCAGGCCGCCGGACACCAGCACGGGCGTCCCGACTTTGAGAATACCGCCTCCGCGGTCTACCTCGTATGTCCGATCAAGGAGATTCTGCACGCTCAGAAAAATCCCCCCTGCCCGTACGTGCGGGAAAAGCCAGCTGGACGGGAGTGGACAAGATACGGTCAGGTCAATGACATAGTATCCTCCGAGGGTGTCATGGTTGTCAGCATCCTCGTACTTCTTCCCCTCAAACCGACCTCGCACAAGCACAGTCAGCAGAGAGGGCTGATGATAACGAATCCCCACCGTCCCTCCATACCACGGCACCTGCGTGAGACGTTTTCCTTCAAGGTCGCGGTCTAGAGGACTATCTAACAGCTGTGCTTCAGAATACAGGTAACTCCCACTCAGGCTCCACCGGGGTGTCAATTGGTACTCGATATCGGCTTCGATGCCCCGTATCCGCGCTGATCCCAAATTGACACGGGTGCGCTCCGAGTCCTCACCGGTCGCTGGATCATGGGCCGTTGTCACATTCGCAATGGGACGGCGCAGGTTATTCCAGTACGCGGTCAGGCGTGTGTTGAGACCAGTGAGGCCAGTGTAGTCAAAGCCAATTTCTCCTCCTTCAAGATATTCGGGACGCAGGCTCGGGTTTGCCCGCAGCACCAAGCCCTCTACTGACGACTGGCGGTACAGTTCAGCCAGGGTCGGAGCCCGGAAGGCCTGGTAGCCGGCGCCATGTAAGGCCAGCCATGGTCGTAACTGATAGCGAAAGCTGAGTCGTGGACTGATGGGCGTATGACTTCGGCCCGGAAAGCGGGTGACTAGTTCGGGCAACAGGTCAGGCGGCATATCCGTCACACGACCAGCAAAGTTGCGGAAGTAATCGAGCCGCACCCCCAAAGCGAGCTGCAGCCGCTCAATCGGCGTATAGACGTCTTGGATAAAGAACCCGAAGAAGTGCTGTTTGCCTTTGCTGACGCGCCGGTCAGTGACAATGGCGGAAGAGGAAAAAAACGCGTCGCGGCTCTCCCCCTCGATTAAGCGGAAGTCCATGCCAGCGGTCAAACGATGATCGGTCAGGAAAAGGCGCGTCCAGGTCAGGGCTCCTCCTACATCGGTGGAAGGTACGATCTGATGCTGCGCCGGACTCTCGCTGGTGCGATCTTCCGAGACCCGGGAGAAATGTTCACGGAACCGCGAGAGGTGCGTGAAGACACTCACCTGCCAGTCGCTGCCATCGTTCGTCTGCAGCCTCCCTCCTCCCGTAACGAAACCCCTGCCTGTGGTGCTGATACGCAAGGGCGTCCCTGTGTTGCGCGACTCGTCGTAGTACGCGCTGCGGAGGAACAGCGAGCATTGTGGGAGGAGGTCATATTCCAGGCGGCCATTGAGGGTCTTATGCTCAGACCCCGAGTCCTGATCGATAGGCCCGCGTTGCGACGGCGCGATGATGTTCCACCCCTCGGTATGGAAAAAGTTACCGGACAAACCAACACGAAGCAGTCCGAACACATCGGTATAGGACAGCGCCTCATCGGTGGTCCCGCGGTTACCGCCTAAGGCAGAAGTATATACGGCACGCTCTGTCGGCTCCTTGGTGATGAGGTTAATCACTCCCCCGAGCGCAAAATTGCCCCAGAGGGTGGAATTCCCTCCCGGGACAACCTCAATGCGTTCTATGTTGCTGAGGGGAAGTTCTCCCCAATAGAGCCAACCTCCGAAGGCATCGTTGATCGGCATGCCATCGAGCAACACGAGCGCGCGGCTGGCCCCGCCGGGGCCGATCCCACGGAGCGTTACTCCCTGCGCTTCTGGATCCTGTGCTGGAGCAGTAACTAAGCTACTTGAGCGTCGAAAAGTGTTGAACCCCGGAATCTGCCGCAACAGGTCATCGACCGCTAACGCCCCCGATTCCGCAATGTCCTCGTGCGTAAGAATTGTGATATTCGTCGGCGCCTGGTGAAGAGGGATCTCACTGCGGGTGGCAGTTACCACAACAGGAGTGAGTCGAGACACAGAGGCAACCGACGGCGCCGGTTCTACGTTCTGTGGCGCATCCGCTGCAAAGCCGTCCGGCATCCCACCGATGAGAACCAGCACGAAGAGAACGAGCCAAAGAATGACTTGTAGACATAGACCCTGCATCACCCCCATGACAATGTTATTCCTTATGATGGCGCGTCTTTTTCTCATGGAAACCCAATAGGCACCGCCGTGCCTGCCCGGGATCGAAACATAGCGTAGTACCAGCAGGAGGAAGACGCCTTGGGAGAGGCACGGAATGAGCAAAAGCGGAAGAAGTTGAAGAAGACGTCCATGTCTCGGTTCCCAACGCCACTTGTTATCTAGTCGAGAAGTCCCCAATGTCAGTGCTCTCATAGCAGAGAGGAACCTAGGGGTGTCAAGCTGTCCGCGGTCAAAAGAGGGTTAATTTCTCCACGTCAACGGTTAAATTTTTCCTTAACCAAGGTCCGGTCTTGGGTTCTGTTCGTTTTTTAGCAGGCGTAACAAAGGACGGAACGAATTGTTCATTCTACCTGAACATGGAGAGCGTCAAGAGGTCGGGGAAGTGGGAGACCACTCGGGCTTGAAAAAACGTAAGCTATCGGACGCCCGGCAGCTTACGGTCCCATCTTCCTCCCCGGGTTCTTGACGCTCTCTACGCTCGTAGCACCCTTAAGGTCCCGCCGTCAACTTCGACCTCTCGAGCCATCTCTCCTTTGTACTTCTGCCACCGCCCACAGCGGGGACAGCGCCGCCGCCCGCCTTCGTATCCCCGGTCATATTCGGCAATCCGTTCGGCCATCCGACGTAACTTCGTCTGCCGCGCCGCTTCGTCCGCTTCATCCTCAATCCCAAAGAGCCCCTGCCCACCCTGCCGTCTCGTGATCGCCTCATATGTCACCTTCACTCCCTCCGGCAGCCCCGTCTTCCGTCGGCCCATCTCTTTGCCCTCCTTCTGACTCCTGACTCTGCGCCGGTCTTAGCCTATGTCTCGCAAAACGGCCAGGATTTTGTCATGCACCCCGCTATCAGCGTTAAGTTGACAATGCCCTTTGATCGAGTGTACGCTATTGATCGGGGCGGTGAGATTCTCAAAATCGAAATACCATTTTCAATTCAGGGTGGTCTGCAATTGCAATTCTAGAAGTATTGTTGCCCGAATAGCTAAACTCCAGTCTTGAGTTGGGCAAAACACCAGACTTATGAAGGCCAAATTTTTGGTCCGCTCCTGTAAGTAGCTGAAAAATAAAGGATCGCATTTTTCAACTCAGGACTCGGGTTAGCTAAGGTGCTGCCCGTTTGCTAAAATAACTCCGGTCATGAAGACCAAGACCTACTGCGAGGCCATCAAAAACCCGGGGAGGTTTTCTTTCTGGGGAGAATAGGTCACACGATGGGCATTCCCTGGACTGGAGGACAACCTCACATGAAGTTCACGGTGCAACTCGTCGCTTCGACCGACACGAGTGCATCAAAAACCCGGGTAGTGCGATCCTGGTAATGCTCTGCGTGAAGCATGTCGCATAAAAATCATGATTGTCCAATACGTTGAGGTGCTGCCTTTTTTTGCCCGCATTACTTGGATAGCACCACCCTAATTCTCATGTAACAGAAATTGATCCCACGGAGGACCTCATGGACCCAAGACAAGATCTCCTGCCCAGGACAGGCGCCCCTTCACCATCGGCCGCTGTCACCGTACCCGGACAGCCAAATGACAACGAGCCAGAGCCGACCGGTGGTCGGGCTGCAGAACGTCTGCGCGAATTCCTCGCGAAGCGACTTCCTCCGGGAGCGTCAGTCGAGGAACTTAATGCGGAAATCGCGAAAGGGAAAAAAGGGAACGAAGAGCAGTCAGGTAGCGAAACAGACCAGGATACATCCGGTCCGCCGGATGACAACACATAGCTAAAGGCAAGCACTTCGGCGACTTCGAGGAGGCAAACATGCGAGGCCCTCACGACGAACAGATAGTGGCCGCCCATACTCCGGATACAACGGACATGGCTGTGGCCACGCAACCTGCTCCAGGTGGAAAACCGTTAATTCGTTTATTGCAACTACTCGAAGCGCGAGGTTACGAACAAGTTGTAGAGGCGGCAATCGAGACCGCTGTCCCTGAAGATGCCCGGGAACTGTTTTACGCGCGCGTGGAACAGCTCACATCATCGCCCACGGGGCAAATGGCCGGCCGCAGGAAGACCCGCGGCGAATCGTTGCCAACGGAGACGCCTGCAACCCAAGCGCTCGCGGCCTCGGCAAATATCGCGCAGGAGCACATGGCGGCGGTGCAACAGACGGGCCCGCCAACCGGTACGGGACCGCAGTGGCGCTCACTAGGCCCCACGACGATCCCGAACGGTCAGACCTACGGTTCGGTCCGTGTGAATGTGTCTGGACGCGTCGCCGCCATCGCGGTTGATCCCGCTCATCCCGCGCACGTGCTGTGCGGTGCGGCCAACGGAGGCGTGTGGGAGAGCTTCGATCGTGGAGCTTCCTGGGCGCCGCGCACCGATTATCAGACGACTACCGCCGTCGGCGCCATTGCGTTCAATCCGACCAACGCTGCGATCGTATATTGCGGCACCGGCGAAGGGAACTGGTGGTCCTGGCTCGGCGTCGGCATCTTGCGTTCGACGAATGGAGGCACCACCTGGAGCACCCTCTGCGCGGCACCGTTCGTCGGCCAGGGCTTCTATGATCTGCGCGTCGATCCGGCGAACGGCAATCATTTGGTTGCCGCGACCACCGGCGGCCTGTACGTTTCGACCAACGGCGGTGTCGCGTGGACGCAGCGGCGGGCGGTGCGGACGTGGGCGGTGGCCTTTGGCTCGGGCGAGATCCTCGCGTCTTCGAGCGATGGAGTCTGGAGATCGACCGACGGCGGGACCATGTGGGCGGCGGTCGCTCTGCCCGGCAGCCCCGGCGGGTTCAACCGCATCGCCGTTTGCATCGCACCCTCCAATCCCTCGGTTGCCTATACGTGGGGAGCGAACGGAGCCAATGCGTTTCTTTGGAGGCGCGCCGGCGGCGTGTGGACGGCCGCATCGTCATTGCCGCCCGGGATCAGCACGGGCCAAGCCTGGTACGACTGGTTCGCCGCTGCTTCTCCGGATCGCGACAACGAAGTGTACCTCAGCGCCATTGAGGCTTACCGCGGCGACCTTGCGGGTTCCACCTGGACCTGGACTGTAATCTCGAACCACCCCGGTGCCGGGATCCATCCGGACCAGCATGCCATCGCATTCGAGCCTGGCAATCCGAACATGGTATACGCGGGGTGCGATGGCGGACTGTTCCGCAGTCCCGACCGGGGCAACACCTGGGTACATTGCAACAATGGCTTGGTGATTTCCGAGTTCGAATACATCGCGCAGAATGTGGGATCGTCGCGCTGGCTCATCGGCGGCACACAGGACAACGGCACCGAGCGCTGGACCGGTTCTTCGGCCTGGGATCATGCAGCCGATGGCGACGGCGGCTATGTCGCCGTGAATCACGACAACCCCCTGACGGTGTTCCACACCTACTTCAACATGAGTCCGGACCGTTCCACGACGGGCGGCGGCTTCGGCTCCTGGACTTACCTTCCCCCGCCGGTACCGGCGGGGGAAGGCAGCCTGTTCTATCCACCGATGCGGTGTACCGATTCCAACGGCACCACGGTTGCGATCGGAGGCGGGGCCCTGTACGTCTCGCGTACCAACGGTTCGCCCTGGACGCGGATCGCGTTCCCCAGCGCCGCCACTGCCAGCGCCATCTGCGTGCCGAATGCGGACAGTGTGTACGTCGGTGTGACCAATGGTAGGGTGTTCCGCACCAACTGGAATGGAGCGGCGTGGACGGCGCTTGTCGCTTTGACCACACCGCGGGCGAACGCGAACGTGAGCGACGTTCTGGTGAGCGCTTCCAATCTGAACCGCATCTGGGTGACTTGCTCAACCATCGGCGGTGGGCGCGTCTTCCGCTCCGACGACGCGGGCGCGCACTGGACGGACTGCTCGGCCGGACTGCCGAATCTGCCGATCAACGCAATCGAAATCGATTCGCGTAACGCCAACCGCGTTTGGGTAGCGATGGATCGCGGCGTTTCGCAGAGCCTCGACGCCGGCGCCCACTGGGCGGACTTCTCCAACGGCCTGCCCAACTGCTACATCGGCGATCTCTGCTTCCATCCGCACGCATGGGTCCTACGCGCAGGCACTCGCAACCGCGGCGCGTGGGAGATTCCAGTCGATGATTGGATGACCGTGCCGGTGTGCGGCGTGCAGTTCACGGGGAGCTTGGCCGCCAATCAGACCCAACGCTGGTTTACCTTCAATTGGCCGGCAACCTGGCACGTGATCTGGACAGTCATGCCGACGACCTTTAACACGGTTCCGCAGATCACTTTGACCGTGCAAGTGCAGCGGTCGAGCGCTGAATTTGTGACCTATTGGCTCTCGGTACAGAACCTAACTGCGAAGCCCGTGAATTTTGAAGGGCGCTTCTGCATTCTGAGCCGCTACTAAGGAGATCAGTCATGACAACAGGCGTGCAATTTACTGGGAGTTTAACTGCGAACCAGACGCAGCGCTGGTTCACATTCAATTGGCCGGCGACTTGGCACGTGGTGTGGTACATGGTGCCGACCACCAACCAGAGTGTGCCCGAGGTCAGTTGGTCGGTTGCCGTACAGCGGGCCGACGCGACTAACGTCACTTACTGGATCACGGTCACAAACCTGACGGCAACACCCGTCACATTCGAGGGCAGGTACGCCATTCTGTCCTGAGGAGGGGAGCATGACAAAAATCACCATTGAGGTAAGTGGCTCGGATATACAGACAACCACAGGCCTGTCGGGCGTCTCTGCTTCGGCTCCGAGCCACACAGGTGCTGCCACGAGCGGTACCGGTGGCGCTCCGGCCGACTTATTCGCGCAGGCGGCCGCGGTGGGCGCCCTGAATGCCGGTCCGGCGCCGTCGCTGAGCGACGCTACGATGGGCGCCGCACCCGTCGCGTCTTCGATCGCCGGTTCGGACGCGGCCTCGCAGCCATCATCGGGGGGCGCCGCGCCTGAGCATCTGTTCGGGATGCAGCAAGACCATTCCTAGGGAGAGAATCGATGAACTCGATTGAAATCGTTCCAATCGTTAGCGGGTTGCTGCTCGGAGCCCTTCTCGGGTGGATTGAACCCGCTTCGCGCAAGCGCATCGGTCTGCCGATGGCGCTTGCCCTCGGCTTTCTCGCCACAGTTGTGTCCGGCGAATTCCGCGTGAGCTGGGGCTTCTTGCTGGTGGATATTCCGCTGGTGGCAGTCTCCGTCCTCGTGGGCCTCGTCGCGCTCCACCGGATGCGCTGGTCGCAGGGATTCTGTAAAAGCTAGAGCAGGATGAAGCCGTAGCAGAGGTCCGCAGCCACGCCGCGATTGAGATGCTCCGCCAAGTCTGGGAACAGCAGTACGAGATCGAGAAGGGACAAGCGCGCTGGCGGGAGATGAAGGGAGACCGTTAAAAAGTGTGGGAGGCCCCACAAAATCAAAAACTTACACGCAGCCCTGTGAGCAAACCCGCCTGAAAAAGTCCGGAGTATCCCAGCCCGGGTACGCATAACCCAGTTACGACACTCGCCAGGCTCCCACGGAATTTAACGCTCTCCATGCCGCCTGCGGTAATTGCTGTTCTTGTGTGAGGCGTGCCAGGGCTGCCGTCACTTCCGAGCTGTAGTACAGGTGCGAGAGGTTGTAGTGCCACGGGCCATTGGCCACGAAATGTTGTTCCACGTCCCAGACCAGATCCGCGATGCGGGTGCGGTGATGATTGCGCGTACACTTGTCATGGACATCCCCAAAAGCCCGCTCAATCGGATTAGCCTGGGGCAGTAGGTGGGCAAGAAGAGCAACTCGAAGCGGGGATGCACCGCCAGCCACCGCTCGATCGCCTTGGCCTTGTGAATGCCGTAGTTGTCCACGACCAGGTAGACTTTGCTGAACTGCGCCTTAGGGTAGAGCCAGTCCAGACGGTCCAGCAAGTCGCGGAACAGCGCGTTGGTCTTGCGCTCACTCGTGCAATATACGAGCCGTCCGGTCCGAGGCTCCAGCGCCCCGGCCAAGTGGTGTTTCTGATTCTGGCCGGGCGTCACTGCCTGAGTCACCGTCTGTTCAATCCGACAGATCTCCCCCACCGCCACCTCGACCCCCAACACCTCCCGACAGAAACTGGCCACCCTCCGCTTGCTCATCCGGTAGGTGCCACTCCATAAGGCTACCACGCTGGCCAAGCGCAGCCCGTAACACGTCGGCGGCACCCCCGCCGGCAGCTCCCCACAGGTGGTGAGGCCACAACTCGCACACGCCAGCTGCTGTCACTGGTACTCGGTGATGACCGGGACTGGCGGCGGGAGTTCTCTCACTTGCTGCCGCCACGGGGTCGGATCACTGCTGGCCAGGGGCCGCCCCCAGCGCCGACAGTGTGTAGGTTTACAGACACTGACCTCGCTGACCTGCTCCGGCGGCACCAAAGCCCGTTGCTGCACGGGATGGCCCGGCTGCGCTCCCTGCTTCCGTCCCG
>JBGPOI010000049.1:0-16803 GCA_041487975.1 Binatia bacterium
CCTGCTGTATTGCTGAACGACAGGTTCTGAAGACCGAAATGCCTACTGCACTCAGAAGTGTTTCTGCGAAAACCTGATTTGATGGGGTTTTCTGGCCGTTACTCTCATTAGGTCTATTAGTCCGGGTCGTGAACGGTTACCAGACGAGAAGCGATATCATGACGAGGCAGTCACTCGACTCCAAACGGAGTATACTCGGCTCCAGAATCGTATCGACGCCATGTACTTGGACAAGCTCGATGGGCGTGTGGACGCTGCCTTCTTCGATCGCAAGGCGGCAGAGTGGCGTGCCGAGCAGGACCGGCTTTTGCGCTTGATCGAGGAGCACCAGGCAGCGAATCGAACCTATCTTGATGAAGGAGTGCAGCTCCTTGAACTCGCCCACCGCGCCTACGAACTGTTCCAAAAACAGGAAGCGCGTGAGAAACGACGACTCCTCAATTTCCTACTTTCGAACTGCACGTGGAAGGGCGGGGGACTGCAGGCCACGTTCCGACAACCCTTTGATATGATTGCCGTTTCTAATGTTGTCGATGAAAAGCAAAAGGCCGCTGGAGGTGAATCCAACGGCTCTTTTGAAAACTGGCTCCTCGGGTAGGACTCGAACCTACAACCCGCCGGTTACGAGAACCCTGGGATTTCTCTCAGGCTCGGACTATCTCATCGCCCGCCTAGTAAACTAGGGGAGGGCGCCGGGCGCTTGTGAGGCATTATTGGTTGGGTTCCTCAGCCTCTAGTCTCTGCACGTTCCTGCCTACTTGAAAACCCTTCAGCAGGCTTCGCTCAGGGTTACCATTCAGGAGATAACGCTCCTGGGGCAGGCTTCCCTGAATTCACCCGGTTTTTCAGCCACGGTTTCCCGTGGAAGCTGCAAGTTTGCGTGAATTTCCCGATGGCAGTTTGCACACAAGAGCAAGCACTTCTCCAGTTCTTCCTGAACCTTACTCCAGCTACGGGTGTACCCTTTGCTGGAAATACCAAGTCCTTACGCGAAGAATCTAGATGATGAAACTCCAGGGCTTCGATACAACGATCATATCCGCAGATCTGACACCTGCCTCCCTTATAGGCGACCGCCTTCAAACGCAATTCTTTGCGTCGCTTCTGGACGGCCAGGATCAGATACTCACGTCGGTCAGTGTATCGACGCCTTTCTGCCATCACGACACGTCTTATTACAGCCGGCTGCTCTGCCGATTGAGCTACCGAGGATCATCGACAGTCTACGAAACAGACGCAGGGTGGTTTTGTAGCAGAGGGCTGGCAGAGTGTAAAGACGCTCACATCTCCCGCCGTCCTTCGATAGCTCTCCCCAAGGTGACTGCGTCGATATACTCTACATCTCCGCCCATAGGGATGCCGTGGGCAATGCGGCTGACGCGGATACCGAGGGGTTTTATCAACCTGGCCAAGTAGAGGGCTGTGGCCTCACCTTCGACGGTTGGGTTGGTCGCGATAATGACTTCGCGAGTATGGCCGCGCTTCAGGCGCTCCAGCAAAGGGGCGATCTTGAGTTCCTCGGGCCCGACTCCGTCTAGCGGGGCCAGGACGCCGTGCAGCACATGATAGCGACCGCGGTACTCGTGCACGCGTTCCACCGCCATCAGATCAGCTGGCTCTTCGACGACGCAAATGGACTCCTCGCTCCTCTGTGGGTCACGACAGACGGGGCAGAGGTCTCCTTCGGCCAAGCCAAAGCATTCCTGACAAAGGGTAGTTTCAGCTTTGACTGCCCAGATCGCTTCGGCCAGGTTCTCAACATAGGACCGGTCTGCGTCAAGAATGAACAGGGCCAAGCGGGTCGCGGTTTTCTCACCGATGCCCGGGAGTCTTCCTAATTCTTGCACGAGGCGAGCGAGTGCCGGCGTTAAGTTCATGGTTGTGTGCATCACGCACAGGCCAGCGGCCTATGCCACCAAAAGGCTAGAACACTAAGAGCCAGTGGCATAGCCGGGCCGGCTGTGCCTTCCTCACCATCTGTGTTAGGGCGTCAACCCCGGGATCTTCAGGCCGCCGGTGACCTTGCCCATCTCGTCTGCCATCAGCTTTTGCGCCTTGCGAATGCCCTCGTTCACCGCGGCAATCACCAGGTCCTGGAGCATCTCGGTATCGCCCGCGGTGAGCACCGCTGGATCAATACGCAGAGAAACCACTTCCAGACGGCCGCTCACCACGGCGACCACCATATTGCCGCCGGCTGACGCCTCGACGGTTTTGGCCGCAGCTTCTTCCTGAATGCGCGCGAGTTTCGTTTGCAATTGCTGGGCCTGCTTCATCAGATCTCCCAAGTTCGCCATGATCGCTCCTCTTAACTGTCCACTGAATTAGCCCGGAGAACGGTACGAGCGGGACGGGGTCTGCACTTCTCCACCGAGAATGTCCAGCACGGTTTTCACCAAAGGGTCACTGTCTGCTCGGCGTTCCTGAGGCTGGACTGTCGCGGGTGTCGGCGGCGATGCAGAAGCGGGGGGTGTACCACCCTTGGTGACCTCGATCGTGAGGTCACGTCCGAAAAACCGCCGGGCGATGTCCTCCAAAATTGAGCGGCTCTCTTTCCGGGTCAAGTCTTTCAGATAGGGGTCTTTGTCTACCGAGATCTGCAAAGCCGTCGAGGTCAGGTCGAGCAACCGGCCGGTCCGCAAAGCGAAGAACAGAGAGATTTTTTCTTTTTGTACCGCCGCCAGAAATCCTTCCCAAGCATTGTGCTGGTCAGCATCCGCGCCAGGCGACGCCGGGGGCCGCATTGCCGGTGTGTCTTCCCGTACCACGGAAGGGGCGGCAGGACGCAGCCCTGAAGGCTCCTCCTTTCGCCCAGAAGGGACGGGCGGCGGCGAAGAGGGCAAGGGCTGGACGGTACGTGTCCCTTTCGGCAGTGGTTCCTGTGGATTCCCTCCGGCAAGTCTGCGGGACAGTACTTCCAGTTGAGCCAAGGCCTCAGCGATAGGGACGACGGCCGGCTGGCTGGCCAGCTTCACCAAGGTCATATCGATGACCAACTGCGAGTATGCCGTCTTGCCGACTTCTTCTTCGGCATGCAGCATCAGGGTGAACAAGCGTTGCAAGTCTTCGGTCGAGCGCGTGGCGGCTTGCTGGCGTACTGCGGCGACTTCGTGGTCTGGCAGATCAACGAGCAAAGCCGGATCGTCACTGATTTTGGCGATGGCGAGGTGGCGGAAGTGTTCCAGCAGGTCGCGACATAAACGGCGCGGGTCGTAACCATATTGAGAAAGCTCAGCGGCCAGTCGCAAGGCCTGCGCCGGGTCGTGTGCAAGCACCGCCTCAACCACGCGGAAGAGGGCCTGTCGATCGGCTACTCCCAGCGCCTCTCTCACCGTCTGCTCGTTCACGGTCCCGCCGCTCCACGCCACGACCTGCTCGACTAGCGACTCGGCATCACGCAAGCTACCGTCGGCTTCACGTGCAACCAGGGCCAACCCGGCCTCGTCGGCAGTAAGTCCCTCGCGCTCAGCCAGTAAGCGCAGTCGCTGCATCAGTTCGCGCAGCGGAATACGCTTGAAGTCATAGCGCTGGCAACGGGACAGGATGGTTTGCAGGATCTTGTGGGATTCGGTAGTGGCGAAAATGAACTTGACGTGCGCCGGCGGCTCTTCGAGGGTCTTGAGGAGGGCATTAAAAGCCGCGTTGGACAACATGTGGACTTCGTCGATGATAACGACCCGGAAGCGGCTCTTGGCCGGCCGGTATTGGACACCTTCAGTGAGGTCACGGATATGATCGACGCCTGTATGCGAGGCGCCGTCAATCTCCAGCACATCGATCGCGCTGCCGGCGGTGATCTCGAGGCAATTACTACAGGCGTTGCAGGGATCTGGAGTCGGGCCGCGCTCGCAGTTAAGAGCTTTGGCGAGCAGGCGGGCGGTGGTGGTTTTTCCTACGCCGCGCGGGCCGGTGAACAGAAAAGCGTGAGCCACACGGCCGCTGCTGAGGGCGTTACGCAAGGTGCGGGTCACATGTTCTTGACCCACCACTTCGTCAAAGGTCTGTGGCCGCCACTTACGAGCAAGGACGAGGTAGCTCATCGTTTACCAGGCGCATTGGATGTGGAAATTGCCGGCCGACGTTCGCACTCTCCACCACTGGTGATAGCTAGGCTGCCCTGCGGCACAGGGGTGGTATCGGTACCGCTGCTTCCTTCCGGACCTGACGGGGTTTCCGACCTCCCTTGCGCAGGACCTAGCTATCACCACTGGCGGAGAGGGAGGGATTCGAACCCTCGGTGCCCGTGTTAGGGGCACACACGATTTCCAGTCGTGCCCGATCGGCCACTCTGGCACCTCTCCTTTTCAATAAGGCTTTTCCGTCGAGACACAGCCTGACCGGTGCTGGTTCCCATCTGGCCTGGAGAGTTGTAACACCTCCAGAATTCCCCCGCAAGGAAGGAACAAATCAGTAATGAGTAATGAGGACTGAGGGCTGAGTAAGACAGCGAAGAGTAACCAGAGACCCCATAACTCAGTCCTCAGCACTCATACCTCATCACTCACCCGGCACAGGGTCGTTGACACTCTTTCCCCCCTCTGTTAGCGATGCCGGGAATCTCACATCTCGCATGTCATAAAACTCACGATTTTTTCTCATGGAGCAATACGTTCCGGTCTTGATAGCGCTGGTCCTGGGGGGAGTAGTGGCAGGAGCCATGAGCTTCGCCAGCACCCTCTTCGGTCCGAAAAAGCACACGGCGGTAAAGGATGAACCGTTCGAGTGCGGGAACCCCGCCAGCGGAACGGCCTGGGGTCGCTTCTCGGTGAAGTTCTATCTGGTCGCGATCCTGTTCATCGTCTTTGACGTGGAAGTGGTCTTCCTCTACCCCTGGGCCGTGGTGTTCCGGCGGTTGGGCTTCTTCGGTTTTGTCGAAATGCTGGTGTTCGTGCTGATCCTCGCCGTAGGGCTGGTGTATATCATTAAGAAGGGGGCGCTGGAGTCGGCTTGACCGCGGCTCAGTTCTCGCAATGGCTGAAACCGGACTTATCGCCAAGGTCGAAACCGCTTTCCCCGGCAAAATCACGGAAAGCCACTCCCAGCATGGGAACGAGACCGTTGTCATTGATCGTGAGGATGCGCTCGCCATCTTCCGCGCGCTCAAAGACGATCCGCAATTTGCTTTCGACTTCCTGGCGGACCTCACCGCGGTTGATTTCTTTGGTCAGGAACCACGCTTCGAGGTCGTCTACCATCTGCACTCCATGCGTCTGAACCACCGTCTGCGAGTCAAGATTTGCGTTCCAGAGGATGACGCGGTCGTCCCGTCGGTCTCGTCTCTGTGGAAAGCGGCGAACTGGTTGGAACGGGAAGCCTGGGACATGTTGGGCATCCGTTTTACTGGGCATCCCGACTTGCGACGTATTCTGATGTACGAAGAGTTCCGTGGCCATCCGTTGCGCAAAGATTATCCAGTTCAAAGGCGGCAACCCTTGGTTGAGGAGCGCGATCCGATCAATAACCCCTGGCCGAAAAGGTAAAGGCGATGGCAGAAGCGGCGCGGCAACTGAGCGAAGAGCTTGATCGCACTTCAGAGGTGATGTCCCTGCAAATGGGGCCGTCTCATCCCGCGACCCACGGGACTATCAAGTTCAATCTCAAGCTCGACGGCGAAAAGATCCTCAACTGCGATGTGGAGATCGGCTACTTGCATCGCGGCTTCGAGAAGATGTGCGAGCAGCGCACCTGGAACCATGTGGTGCCGTACACCGATCGCCTCAATTACGCCTCGCCTCTGATCAACAACGTCGCTTTCGCCCTGGCGGCCGAAAAGCTCCTCGAACTCCAGGTGCCCGACCGCTGTCAGTATATCCGTATGATCATGAGCGAGGTCTCGCGGATTACTGATCACCTGACCTGCTTGGGGATGTCCGCCACCGAGACCGGCGCTATCTCGGTCGGCTTCTACATGTTGGAGGCCCGTGAAACCCTGTATGACCTCGTGACGGCGGTTACCGGTGCGCGTCTGACTGTGAGCTATGCCCGAGTAGGAGGGGTGACCCAGGACTTCCCGGCGGGCTTTGCCGAGCGCGTGCGCAGCGCGTTTACCGACATCCGCCAGATCCTCGCCGACTGTGACAAACTGCTGTCGAAAAACCGCATCTTCATTGACCGTATGTCCGGTGTTGGCGTGATGTCCAAGGAAGACGCGATCTCCTATGGTGTCACCGGACCACTCCTGCGCGCAACCGGTGCGGCTTACGATGTGCGCAAGGCGCAACCGTATCTCTTCTACGATCGAGTGGATTTCGAGGTGCCGACCGGCACGCAAGGTGATAACTACGACCGTTTCACCGTGCGTTTTGCAGAGGTCAAACAAAGCATGCGGATCATCGAGCAGGCGCTCGGGCAACTTCCTCCCGGCCCCGTGCGTGTAGACGATCCTCGCATTACCCTGCCGGCGAAGAAAGAGGTTTACGGCAACATCGAAGGCTTGATGAACCACTTCAAGCTAGTGATCGAGGGTGTGAAGATTCCCCGCGGTGAAGTCTACATGGCGGTGGAAGGAGCAAACGGCGAACTCGGTTTTTATCTAGTCAGTGATGGCAGCGGCCGACCTTATCGTGTACGCGTGCGGCCACCGTGCTTTTTCGGCATGGCCGCGCTCGGCGATATGCTGAAGGGCTATCTGCTCTCCGACATCATTACGACTTTTGGCATGATCAATATGATCGGCGGGGAATGCGACAGATAGAGTAACGAGTAGCGAGTCATGAGTAATGAGGACTGAGTAGAAAAGCAGGAACAATCAGGAAGGTTTTACTCGTTACTCATCACTGTATTTATGACTGTGCAATTCTCAGACGCGACCTACAGGAAATTTACTGAGGTGTTGACGCGCTACCCGACCAAGCGGGCGGCGATCCTACCCACGTTCTGGCTGGCGCAGCAGGAGTTCGGTTGTTTGAGCCAAGAGGGCATGGAGTACATTGCCAGGCTGCTCGACCTCTCCCCGGCTTATGTCGGCGCGGTTGCCTCCTTTTACACCATGTTCAACAAGGAACCGGTGGGGAAGTTCCATGTGCAAGTCTGTACGAACCTTTCTTGCACGCTGCTCGGTGTCGAACATATTGTCGAATGCCTGGAGAAGAAGCTCGGCATTGGGCTGGGGCAAACCACCCCGGATAAAAAATTCACTCTGAGCGAGGTCGAGTGTCTTGGCTCCTGTGGCACCGCGCCGGTGGCGCAGATCAATGACGATTACTACGAGAACCTGACCCCGGAAGGTGTGGTGCGGTTGATCGATGAGTTAGCAAAACAGGCGTAGGGGCACCTGGCCAAGGGAAAAACTAGGCCGAAGCCGTGCTCCTCTAATAAATAGAATCACGAAAACCATGATCGATTTCACCATCTCGTTTATCCTCACCTTCATGGTGCTCTTCATGGCCTTGAACATAAGCGCCCTATTCTCCGCGTGGGTGGACAGGAAGGCCAGCGCCTTGATGCAAGATCGGATCGGTGCCAATCGAGCCAGCATCTTTGGCTTTCTGCCGTTTAACCTCGGCCTGACAAATTCCATGTTGTGCGATCCCATCAAGTTGTTCACCAAAGAAGATTTCGTTCCTCCCGGCGCTGATAAATTATTGCACACCCTCGCGCCGATCATTGCGTTCGTGCCGGCGCTTATAACCTTCGTCGCTATCCCCTTTGGGGATGTCTTGAGCATCGGCGGCCGTGAGATCAATCTCCAAGCCGCGAACCTGAACGTCGGTCTTCTCTACATCCTGGCGATGGTATCACTTGGTGTGTATGGAGTGGTCTTGGCAGGATGGGCCTCAAACAACCGGTGGGCATTACTCGGGGGCATCCGCGCCTCGGCGCAGATGGTCTCTTACGAGATTGCTATGGGCCTCTCTTTGATCGGTACGGTCCTGACGTTTGGCTCTCTTGACCTGCAGGAGATTGCCCGTGCCCAGGGGCACCTCATTGGCGGCTGGATTCCGGCCTGGGGGATCATCTACCAGCCTGTCGCGTTCTTTATCTTTATGGCTGCGGGAATGGCCGAGAGCAAGCGGATACCCTTCGATTTACCTGAGGCAGAGTCGGAACTAATTCAGGGTTACTTCACGGAGTACTCCGGGTCCAAGCAGGCCATGTTCATGGTGGTCGATTTGATTGAGTCGGTCATCGTTTCCGGGCTGGTGACGACCCTGTTCTTCGGTGGCTGGCAAATTCCTTTCCTGGCGCGAGATGGGTTCCACTTTCCCTGGGGAGGAATTGTGGCCCTCCCTTCCCTCATAGTTGCCCTCTTACAGGTTGGTTCTTTTACCATCAAGGTTCTTTTCTTTACTTTTTTGCAGCTCATGATTCGCTGGACGGTACCGCGTTTCCGCTATGACCAGTTGATGAACCTCGGTTGGAAAGGGCTGCTGCCGTTGTCTTTGGTGAACGTGATGGTCACCGCTCTGGTGATTCTGCTTGTCCAGTCCGCCAAGTAACCTATGGACCACGTTACTTTCTTCTCTCTGGCGCTGCCGCTGATTGTTGTTGCGGCCATGGTCATTCTCCACCCCAACCCAGTGTATAGCGCGCTCTTCCTCGTACTGACTCTGTTCCTCTTGGCGGTGTATTTCCTCTTCCTCGATGCCCACATGGTCGCCGCGCTGCAAATTATCGTCTACGCCGGCGCTATCATGGTCCTCTTCCTCTTTGTGATTATGCTTCTGAATGTGCAGAGCAATCCGCAGGAGCACCAACGCAAGGGACTGCGCACGGCGGCCACGATTGGCGGCGCGCTCCTGGTGGCCGAGTTGTTTCTGCTCTTGCGCCGCGCGCCAAATGGAGCCGGCCAAAGTCCGCTCCCTGAGGGGTATGGCACGGTGGTGGCGATGAGCGAGCGACTGTTTACCGATTTTTTGCTGCCGTTTGAGGTTACCTCGGTCCTGCTGCTGGTCGCCGTGGTCGGGGCGGTGGTGTTGGCGAAGCGGCACATATGAAGAACCGGAGAAACGGTGAAGCGGAGAAACGGAGAGGGAAGGGTCTCCGGCTCCCCGATTCCCCCATTCCTGCTTCATTGGCTCCCCGATTCTTGGTCTACTAAGCTGAAAACTGACAGTTGAGAGCTGCAAGCTAGCGAGTTATGGTCCCCATCAATTATCACCTGATTTTAAGCGGTATCCTCTTCACCATCGGTGTGATGGGTGTATTGCTGCGGCGCAACACCATCATCATCTTCATGGCAGTCGAGCTAATGCTGAACGCCGTGAACCTGTCTTTCGTTGCGCTGGCGCGCCAACTGGGCTCGATGGACGGACAAGTGATCGTCTTCTTTGTCATGGCCGTGGCCGCGGCCGAGGCGGCGGTGGGTCTGGCGATCATCCTGTCGGTCTTCCGCAACCGTGAGACAGTCAATGCTGATGAACTCAATTTAATGCGTTGGTAAACATGGAACACGCACACGCCATAGTGCCGACGGTCGTGCACACGGTCTCCTACCTGCGGTTCATCGTTCTCTTTCCCCTCCTTGGCGTTCTGTTCAACATCTTCCTGGGCCAGCGCTTGGGCCGGAAGGCGGTGAACTACGTCGCTCCAGGGGTTGTGCTGCTCTCATTTCTCTTCTCGTTCGTGGCCTTTTTGCGCCTCCCCCAGGATGGCGCCCTGGTTGATACGGTCTGGCCGTGGATCACTTCGGGTTCGTTTCATGTAGATTTCGCCCTACGGGTCGATCCGCTCTCGGCCATGATGAGCCTGGTGGTCACCGGGGTCGGTTTCCTCATTCATGTCTACTCGACCGGCTACATGGCTCATGACGAGGACGTGGCTCGCTATTTCGCTTATCTCAACCTGTTCACCGCCGCGATGCTGCTGCTAGTCCTGGGCGAGAACTTGCTCATCTTGTTCGTCGGTTGGGAAGGGGTGGGGTTATGCTCCTATTTGCTCATCGGCTTTTGGTACACCGATGACGAGAAAGCCAGCGCCGGCAAGAAAGCGTTTATCGTCAACCGTATCGGTGACGCTGGGTTTCTCTTGGGGCTGTTCCTGTTGTTCTGGAGTCTAGGAGCGAAGGGTGTCTGGACCCTGTCGTTCAGCGAGATCCAGGCACATGCATCGGCATTGTCGGTGGAGACTGTAACAGCCATTTGTCTACTGCTCTTCGTCGGCGCGACCGGGAAATCCGCGCAGATTCCACTGTATGTCTGGCTGCCCGACGCCATGGCCGGGCCGACGCCGGTGAGCGCGCTGATCCACGCCGCTACTATGGTCACGGCCGGCGTCTATATGATCGCTCGGCTTCATTTCCTGTACTCCATGTCCACCACGGCGCTGGCAGTCGTGGCCATCGTGGGCGCGGCTACGGCGTTGTTCGCCGCGACCATCGCCGTGGTCCAGACCGACATCAAAAAAGTGCTGGCCTACTCGACGGTGAGCCAACTCGGCTACATGTTCCTCGGTCTTGGTGTGGGAGCATACACCGCGAGCGTTTTTCATCTCATGACCCACGCCTTCTTTAAGGCGTTGTTGTTCCTCGGCGCGGGTAGTGTGATTCATGGCATGAGCGACGAGCAAGACATCCGTAAAATGGGTGGGCTCAAGAACAAAATGCCGACCACGTATGGAACCTTCCTGGTCGCTTGTTTGGCGATCGCCGGATTCCCTGGTTTGTCCGGCTTCTTCAGCAAAGACTTGATTCTGGAAGAGGCGTTTGTCAGCGAACACGGCTCGTGGCTCTTGTGGCTGGTTGGCACGGTCGGTGCCGGGATGACCGCCTTTTATATGTTCCGACTGTTGTTCGTGACCTTCTGGGGGGAGACGCGGGCGAGCCCCGAGGTGGCGCATCACATTCATGAGTCGCCGGTGTCAATGACCTGTCCGCTGGTCGTGCTGGCGGTGCTCTCGCTCGTCGGCGGCTATTTCACTTTGCTGCATTTCCTGAGCCCGATCTTCGGCGAACCGCATGAGCCGCATGTTCCCTTCTTAATCAGGTATGATACGACTCTGGCAAGTTTGATTGGTATTGGCTTGGCATACCAGATGTACGTGCGCGACCCAGATATGGCTGAGCGCTTCGGCCGGCAGTTCTCCGGCTTGCATCAACTCTTGGCGAATAAGTATTACGTGGATGAGCTGTACGACGCGGTTATCGTGCGACCAGTGGTGGCGGCTTCCAACTGGTTGTGGCAGGTGTGGGACACGCTGGTGATCGATGGCACAGTGAACGGGGCCGCGCAGACAATGGATGCTAGCGGCTTGCTCTTGCGCTTATGGCAGACCGGTAACGTGCAGAACTACGCCCTGTCCTTCTTGATCGGCGCAGTGGCGATTTTGGGGTACTACCTATGGTAAGCGCCATTGTCTTCACCCCGCTGTTCGCCGCGCTCATCTTGCTCTTTCTTCCCAAAGACGATGAGGAGGGAGCACGACGGCTCGCCTTCGGCGCGTCCCTGCTGACGTTCGTCATCTCACTCGGTCTGCTGGCGAAGTTCGACAGCGGCACGGCGGATTTTCAGTTCGTCGAACGCCTCACGTGGATCGAGGACTTCAGAATTCAGTACCATGTCGGCGTTGACGGCATCAGTCTGTTCCTGGTGCTGCTCACGACCTTTCTCATGCCGCTGGTCTTGCTTGCCTCCTGGGGGGATGTGCACAAGCGGGTAAAAGAATACCTGTTTTTCTTCCTCCTATTGGAAACCGGTATGGTCGGCACGTTCGTCGCCCTTGACCTGTTCCTGTTCTACGTCTTCTGGGAAGTGATGCTGATCCCCATGTACTTCCTCATCGGCGTATGGGGTGGACCGCGTCGCATTTATGCCGCACTCAAGTTCTTGATCTACACTATGGTGGGTAGCTTGCTGATGCTGGTCGCGATTCTCTACCTGGCCTACCAGCACAACGCGCAGCATCAGAATGTGACGTTCGACCTGTTGCAGTTATACAACCTCACCCTCTCACTGACCGAGCAAAAGTGGCTGTTTGCCGCCTTCGCGCTGTCGTTTGCTATCAAGGTCCCGCTCTTTCCTTTTCATACCTGGCTGCCCGACGCCCACGTCGAGGCACCGACCGGCGGATCGGTGATCCTGGCTGGCGTGCTGCTGAAAATGGGAACGTACGGTTTCTTACGGTTCGCTATTCCGTTGTTTCCCGAGGCCGCGCACGCGGCGGTGCCGATCATTATGGCGCTGGCGGTGATCGGCATTGTCTATGGTGCTTTGGTGGCGATGGTGCAGCCGGACCTCAAGAAGCTGGTTGCCTATTCGTCAGTCAGTCATTTGGGCTTCGTCGTACTTGGCCTCTTCGCCTTTAACGTCCAGGGAATCGAGGGCGCGGTCTATCAAATGCTCAATCACGGTCTTTCTACTGGTGCTTTGTTCTTGCTGGTGGGCATGATCTACGAGCGCCGGCACACCCGGCTGATTAGTGAGTATGGTGGGCTGTGGAAGCAGGTGCCGCTCTATGCCTCGATCTTCCTGGTGGTGATGCTGTCGTCCATCGGTCTCCCCGGTTTGAACGGCTTTGTTGGTGAGTTCTTGATCTTGCTCGGTACGTTCAAAGCCAACCCCTGGGCTGGCGCACTGGCGGTGTCGGGTGTGGTATTGGGCGCCGTGTATATGCTGTGGATGTATCAGCGAGTGATCTTCGGGCCGATTAAAAATGAAGAGAACGCCAAGCTCGTTGATCTCTCCCCCCGAGAAGTGGCGATCTTCGTGCCCCTCTTGGCCCTGATGCTGTTCATGGGGCTCTACCCGCAGCCGCTGCTGACGCGCATGGAGAAATCGGTCGAGGCCACGCTGAAACGGGTGAACGTGCTTCGACAAGCCAGTCCTGAGCAAAGTCGAAGGGCTCAGTACGAACGGTTCCCAAACAGACCTCCACTTGATTCTCCGGTCATCCTGAGCTCGTCGAAGGATGACACGGAGCTGAAACACTAACGCTATGATTACCTTGCCCCCGGTCAACTGGCTGTCGTTGCTTCCCGGTCTGATCCTTACGGTTACAGGAATGTTGGTGCTCTTCTGGGACTTGTGGATGAAAGACGAGGAGCGTCCGCTCCTTGCCTGGCTGGGCCTGACCGGTTTGGTGTTGACCGCTGTGGTGTCGTTTGGCCTGTTGGGCCGCAGTGAAAGCGCCTTCAATGGTATGCTGGCGTTGGATTCCTACGGGCTGTTCTTCAATCTAATCTTTTGTCTGGCGGCGGGAATGACGTTGCTGATGTCGGTGCACTATCTCGAGACTGTCGACATCCGTCCGGGGGAGTATTATGCCCTCATCCTGTTTGCGACGGTTGGCATGGTCCTGATGGCCGCGGGGACCGATCTGATTGTGATCTTCCTGGGCTTGGAAACCATGTCGATGGCGGTTTACGTGCTGGCCGGCATCTGGCGCCAACGGCTGCAGTCGAACGAGGCCGCGCTCAAATACTTTTTGCTTGGCGCTTTCGCCAGCGGCTTTTTCCTCTACGGTGTGGCGCTCGTCTATGGTGCGACTGGCAGCGTACAACTCGGCAAGATCGCCGCGCATGTGAGCGAGCATGGTTCCTCACCGCTCCTCTTGATTGGGGTTGCCTTGTTGATCGTTGGCTTTGGTTTCAAAGTTGCGGCGGCACCGTTTCACGCGTGGACACCGGATGTATATGAAGGCGCGCCCACCACAGTGACCGCGTTCATGGCGGTCGGCGTCAAAGCTGCGGCTTTTGCCGCTTTTGTCCGGGTCTTTCTACACACCCTGGGGCCGATTCACGAGCAGTGGTGGCGGATTTTGTGGATCCTGGCCGCGCTGACCATGACCGTGGGCAATGTCACCGCTCTCGTACAAAACAACCTCAAGCGCATGCTGGCGTACTCTAGCATCGCTCACGCCGGTTACCTGCTGGTAGCGATGGTCGCGGGCAAGGACCTGGGCGGTGCGGCGCTGATGTATTATCTCGTCGCCTATGGGCTGATGACCCTAGGAGCCTTCAGCGTAGTTCTTGCCGTGGGTCGTAAGGGCGAGCCGAACGAAGAGTTCAGTGACTATGCCGGGCTCGGCTTCCGCTATCCAGCGCTGGGCATGGCGATGACGCTCTTCATGCTGTCACTCACTGGGGTCCCACCGCTGGTCGGTTTCACCGGCAAATTCTATATTTTCAGTGCGGCGGTCAAAGCGGGCTATGTCTGGCTAGCCGTGATCGGCGTGCTGAACAGCGTGATCTCGGCGTACTACTACATCCGCGTTGTGGTGAACATGTACATGTACGAGGGTGAGAAAGTCCCTGATCTGCTCTCCGCCCGTCCCGCCTTGGCCGCTGCGATTATTCTGGCCGCCATCGGCACCGTAGTGATAGGCGTCTTTCCTTCAGCATCTATTGCGCTGGCCCGAGTGTCGTTTTTATCGCTGGGGTAGGAGCTGCTCTTGGTCCTCTCAGGCAAGCTCCTACCCTGATGCCCTGACCTCCGGCAAATCTGCCGCCGCAAATCCTTCGGCGAACCAGTCGTAGATTTTCGCCAGCATCCGACGAGCTTCTCTTTCTTGTCCTGCTGCTGCCCCTCAGCTGTGTCTGGCGCGACGGCGGGAAGTATTTTTTTTCGGAGTCCGTGCCCGTCGTTGCAAGGCCTGGTTCACTTTGGCGAGTGCGCTAATACTTGGGGCAAAGAAATACTCCCCTCCCTTTAGCGTAACGAAGCTAGCGAAGGAGAAGGGTCTCTTACCACGGCCACCCCAGGTTGTCGGCCAGCTTTGGGCTTGGGCTTGACCACCAGATTGTCCAATGACTGGATCAATCCCTGTTTTTTGCAAAGGCTCTTCGTTGTTCGCCTGCCCCTGCATGAACTCGAACTGGTTGGCGATATCGCTCTGAAAACACATAAACAGGAGACCGACATCCTTCGTCGGTAGGTCTTCCATCTTTGGCTCGTCCTTCGGTTCTTTGCGCCGCTCGCCGTAGGTGATCCCACGCCGCGCGATCCGATGGCTGCGTTCTTCCGCTATCTGACGCTTGCGCTTCTCTGCTGTCGCCTTAGGATCGACGGTCTCTCCACGCGGATTGGTCTTACGGATATGGGCGTGAAGAGGACACCGATGCCCCTCCAGATCGTCCCTGTAATCAAAGTTGTTCGGGATGGGATCGCTGAGCCCCTCTTTCTTCTGAAGAACAACAGGGGTTCCATCCTCAAATCGGCCGACCGCGAGAGCGCCAGCGCGTTCTTTGTCGCGGCCTTTCAGCCCAAGCTTCCCCGCTAGCTCTGCCTCCGCCTTTTTGAAGCCGCGAACATTCTGCTCAAGTTTACGGAAAACCAAGTAGCTGCCGAAGCTCATATCCCCCGCGCCGTTCTTGTCCCGGACCAGCACGAGACCTAGCGGCGCCGACGGGTCATATGCGAATGCACCGGGTTCCTTTTTCTGTTCGTCCTCGATGTCGTCAGTTAAGAAAAGGGGTTGACTGCGGCCGTCGGCATAGCCGAAGTGTTCGACCGTCTGATCATTTTCATTGCGCATGGCCTTGCCCCGTTCTCCAGCAACGACATCCGCGAACTCCCGCACCTCATGGAGGACGATGCGCGCTTCGCGGTTCAGCTCCGATTCATCGTCATGCGCGAGAAGGATCGAAGCGTGGATTTCACCTTTGTACTCTTCCTCCCACTCTGCGGGGTTAGGATCTGCCAAGTCAGCTTGGGATGCCTGCATCCCTGCCACGAACTTTGGATCCTGAGGGGAACAGAGGCCAAGTATCTCATAGCCCTTATAGGTGAGGAAAAAATTTGCGAACAGTCCCCCGATAATTTTGAAATTGCGGAAATCCTCCATCTCCGCGAATTGCTTCTTAGCCGAGGTCACACGTTCCTTGGCAAACTTCTTGATCCACTGCTTTGCCTTGGACAGCGCTTTAGGGGTCGCTCGAAACTTCAGGAACAAATGAATGGTATGGTCGCGACCATGTCCTTTGAGGATGTTGCCTTGTAGGTTCATAAGGAGTGAAGCAACAGCAGGAGATTTAGATTCGCGATCAATCGGATTCTTCAGGAGGTCCTTCACGGCCATTTCCCACCTCTGCTATTTAGTAGCCGGTCGCTGGCAGTAAGGCCAGCAAGAGATTATCAACCCCTTTCCGAGAACTGCACAAACTCTAAAACAGTGAAAAATAAGGCATAAATCCCAGATAGCCTTTTGCTTCGAGGGGCTGATTGGGTTGGTAGATAATTTTCACATCTAACCACTTACGAAAGCGGGTTGGCCATTGTTCGTGGCGAAACGTTGCGCGGAAGCTTCCCGGCCAGGTGAGCAGGGCATCCCGTTTCTCGGGCGTACACAGCCCAGTTTGTACACATTGATCTAATAAAATTTGTCTTGTCGGGTCTCTATGCGGCAAATTTTCTATTTGCAGTTGTGAGAAGGCGAGGCCGAGCTTTGGCATAACTGTTTCGCCAACGGTCAAATCAATAAACATGTTGTTATCTACGGTCTCGGGAGTACAAAATGTTGTGAGAATGTCGGTCAACTCAGGGATGGATCCTGGCCAGCCAATCCGGGTGAGATATGTCAAGAGTTGGTCCTTGGGAATTGATCCGTACATCTTTACCACCGCAGGTTGCCTAGCGACCATCGCTGAGATGTGGATAATTTGACCACTAGGCGGCAGCGAATCAAAACAGGCAAATAGGGCTTGTTGGCTTTGCGGTGAAAGAGGAGAGCCAAAGAAGAGGTGCACGCCTCTTTCGGCAACCTTACGACGCTCCTGCATATTGAGAGAATTGATATGCTGTGACCAAGAACGCCGGTCTGCATACAGAGGGTCCAGGCAGAAGCTAAAAGACGGAAGCGGGACCTCCGGGACAGGGCCATCTACCTGATCAAATTCAAGCCAGATGAGCGGTATGGCCTCATGCAGCACCG
>JBGPOI010000050.1:0-16726 GCA_041487975.1 Binatia bacterium
CTTTCACGGCAGCTCAAAACGGAAGGCGTCAGGCCGTATGGTCAATACCGAACAGGTTGTCGTATGCACGACTTTCTCGGCAACGCTGCCGAGTAGCATGTGAGTCAGTCCCGTGCGGCCATGGGTGCCAATAACAACCAGTTCTGCTCCGATCTCCGTTGCCACCGCAGTAATAGTCTGAGCGGCCCGACCTTCACGTGTCTGTTTCTCCCACTGCAGGCCACCACCAAGCGGTAAATCGTGGAGGAACTCCTGCCAATCTGGTTCAAGATCCGCGGGTGACGGGAGTGGCATCAACACTGGCGCGACGCCATAGGCTGGCGGGTAGAAGAGGTGCTGCTCCATGACATGGAGGAAAATCGCCCGGCCCCCAAACCCCTTGACCAAGGCCAACGCTTCCTCAGCCGCCTGCCTGGAGCACGGAGAAAAGTCCGTCGGGATGAGAATCGTTTTAGGGCCGGCGGCGAGGGCCTGTTTTGCGATCAACACTGGCACGGAAGCTTTCCGCAGGATGCGTTCACTGGTGCTGCCCAGAAATCGTTCCTCCCCGGGCGCCGTGGCCCCGACGACAATCAGATCTCCGTGCCACTGCCGGGAGACCTTGATCAGCTCAACGAAGGGCTTACCGATGTGGACGTCCGTTACAACACGCAAGTAGGAGAGTTCTGGACTTTCAGCGAGATCCTTGAGCTGGGAGCGTGTCTTGAGGACAACCTCTTCAAGTAGCGCCTCTGCGGGGAGAGTCGGGAAACGCATCTTTTGATAGATGGGGTAGGGCTCGACTACATGGAGGAGGTAGAGTGCCGCTCCTGACCATTCCGCTAAAGCGACCGCTGAACGCCATGCCAGTTCTCCGGTAGGGAAAAGGTTGTGGCCGACCACAATGCGGCGTAGCTGGCTCATGGTATTGCTCCTGGTCGTGTCGAGAGTTCTTCAGATACGCATGCACCATGCCAGCCGCAAGCGTCAGAGATTCAATCGCAAGACGTGCGAGGATTCTAAAGAATAAGAAGAAATATGGGGTTATATTCCCGAAGCTGCAAAGAAGATGAACAAGAAGTGTTTTCCCTACCGTGTTGCTTCCCCTCGACCCACGAGTTCCTTTTCCGCCAGCGCATGGGCAGCAGGATAGTCAACCTTGCCATTCGCGAGCAAGGGGATCATATGCACGCAGAGGATCGTTTTGGGCAGCATGAGGCTGCTCACCCCTTCCAGTCTGGCACGTGCCACCAGGGCCTGACGGGTGGCGGCGTAATGCTCCGTGAGCAGCACAAGCTGTTCGCCGGTCTGGGCATCAGGTAGGCTCACGACCGCATGTCGCGTCCTCGGCCAGGTCCGGAGGATGAGTTCCTCCACCGCCGCGAGCGACACCATTTCGCCGCCAATCTTAGCGAACCGCTTGGCGCGGCCGAGGATCCACACGAAGCCGTCCGTATCAATCCGTACGAGATCACCCGTGTCATACCAGCCGGCGCCACGTACGGTCGATGGTGGGGTGGGCTGACCATTGGCGCCAGAGCGCAGATACCCGAGCATCACGTTCGGGCCCCGCACGCACAGTCGTCCACCGTCAGGCAGCCCCGGGACGGGGTCCAGGTACCACTCGATTCCTGGCAGAAGACGCCCGACACTGCCCGACCGGTATTCCATGGGCGTGTTGATCGCCAACGCCGGGCCAGTCTCAGTCACTCCATAGCCCTCGAAGAGGCGCAGACCAAATTTTTCGGCCCAGAACTGGCGTGTTTCTTCCTGTAACTTTTCCGCACCAGCGAAGACGTAGCGCACGCGATAGAAATCGTAGGGGTGGGCACGACGGGCATAGGCAGCTAAGAAGGTATTCGTGCCAAAGAGTAGGGTGGCGCTCATGCGATAGGCCAGTTCCGAGATGGTACGGTAGTGGAGCGGGGACGGGTAGAAAAATGCTTTGACCCCGGAGAACAGTGGCAGGAGTGTTCCGCCCGTCAGCCCAAAGGAGTGAAACATCGGTAAGGCGCTGAGTACGGTGTCCTGGGCACTGAAATCGAGGCGGGCGGCGACTTGCGCACAGTTGGCCAGCAAGTTGACGTGGGACAGTACTACTCCCTTGGGCGGCCCCTCGGAGCCCGACGTAAACAGCACGACCGCAGGATCTTCAGGTTGCGCGTCGTGAGCAAGGTGCCGAGAGAACGCTCGGGCGAAACGTGCGGCAACCAGCCCCGTCAGTTTATCCAGTATGGTCACCCTGCTGCGCAGATCTTCAAGATAGCGGATGCGTGCCTGACTGCCCAGACGTGCGACAGCTTCGTGCAGCCTTGCGTTCTCGACAAAGCGGCGTGAGGTGTAGACCGTGCGAATACCGGCAGTGGCGCAGGCATTGAGCATGCCCTGCGCACCAACGGAGAAATTCAGCATGGCGGGCACACGACCATAGAGGTGGAGTGCCAGAAAGGTGATCAGGGTGCTGACCATGTTGGGCAGTAACAACCCCACACATGCTTGGTGTTGGGTTGTTGACGCAAGAACCTTTCCAAGCAGAAAGACACGGCGGATCAGTTGGTTGTAGGTGAGGAGATTCCCTTCTGCATCCTCCACAATTGCCCGATGGCCGCCATGGACGCGCCGTGCCTCAAGCAGGGCGTGGAACACTGTGCGCCGGTAGTCGCTCGTGGCAAACCGCATCTCAGTCATGAGGTCGGTCAAGACCTGTACGGCGCGTGCCCGCCGAGCACGACCACGCAGGTGTTCAGGGAGTTCAATGTACTGTGGCGGCATCAAAGTCAGGGTAATGGGAGGGAACCAGCGCAACCGCACCCGCCCGCGCAGGTGAGAAAACGGCGTGTACTGGGCGCCCTCGATGTGGACCGGCAGCACCATCGCACGGCATTTGTCGGCCACCAAGCCCGGCCCTTGATAAATCTTCATCAAGGAGCCAGTCTGTGTAATACGCCCTTCAGGGAAGACGACCGCCTTGTGGTTCTGTGAGAGGTACTGGATCAACGATTTGACCGCCAGCGGGTTGCTCGGGTCCATGGGGAAGAAGTCCACCAGGGCGAGTCCGATGCGTACCCACCAGAGGCGCGCGATTTGGGTGTCAACCGTAAAGGTCACCCGTTCGGGCAGGAACACGGCGAGTAGCACCGCGTCCAGAAAAGAGGTGTGATTGGCAATGATGAGCACTCGATTCCCGGCCTGGGGATAGTGTTCCAGGCCGGTTACTTTGACCCGGTAAAGTATGGCAAGCAGAACTCGTATCATCGTCCTCAAGCACTGCATAACAAGTCCTCTGAACCTCCAATAGGTGGACGCAGCGGGGAAGGTCTTCTCATAGCGCGTCTCGGAGACTAGAACAAATCGGAGGCTACGCTGCCTCTTTTCTCTCTTTGTTCGTACCGTCAAGGAAGGTCTCAGCGTTGTGCCGTTGTCCCCGTGGGAGGCGAAGAGGGCTGGAAGTCCACAACGTTCTCTGTCTGAGTCTTCAGTGCGTTGTTGCCAAGCGTCGCAGGTGTACGACTAGGACCGGGCATCGCGCGTGACGGACCACGCGCTCGGCCACGCTGCCCAGCAGAACATGTGCGAGCCCGGTCCGACCATGTGACCCCATCACGATCAGGTCAACCTGTTCACGCTCCGCCGTCTGGCAGATCTCCGAGAACGGGTCACCGAGGAGCGTACGGATTTCTACGACAACCCTGCTTGTCCCTTTCTTTGCGGCGAACTCAGTCAGTCGTTGCCCTGCATTTGCAATCACATACGCTTCGATCTTCGCGCGATCGACAGGAAACACATCCCCAGGGTAGGCTGTCGAGGCGAACAACGGATCGACGTACAAGAGCACGATTCTCGCGCCCCACGCCTCTGCGAATCCTACTGCCCACCTGAACGCGTGCTCTGCACACTCGGAAAAATCACAGGGAAGCAGAATCGTTTTGATCTGCATCATTGCTCCACCTGAGATAACAAAGCGGTTTTTCTGTCCCACTCATGCCGTGCGCGGCATCCAGACCGCCATGAGCAGCGCCGCGAGCAATGCCATCGCTCCACCGAACAAGAACGGGGCAGGGGCACCAAATCCAGCCCACGACCCAACTCCCTGCCACAGTATCCCGGCAATCACCGAGGCCGGAAAGTCCAACACCCCCAGCACTGCGCTATAGGTGCCGTAGGCCGTGCCGCACAAGGCTTCCGGCACTAGGTCAGCGATCATGGCTTTGGCTGTGCCATACGCGAGCCCATAGTACACACCGTACACTACGTACAGCGCCCACACTTGCCAGGCCGCCTGCGCCAGCCCGAAGCCCAGATACGTCACCGCATAGAGTAGCCAACCACTGATAATCATCTGCTGCCGCCCGACGCGGTCGGAGAGTCGCCCTGCCGGGGTCGAGACTAGCGAGTACACCAGGTTGAATGCCACCAACATCCCCAGGATGCCAGTAACACTAAGGCCGCGTTCCTGTGCGCGCAGTACGAGGAACGCATCGGAGGAGTTGCCGAGGTCAAAGATGCTGACGATGCTCATGAAGATCACAAACGGTTTGCCAAGTGAATGGAAGGCAAGGGGAGGTGTGGTTTTCTGACCTATGACGGGCACGTCGTGTGCTCCCAGCGCCAGCGACACCACGGCCAACACGGCGGGGATCAGGCTGATGAGCACTACGGTGCGGAACGTGGCGGCGCCCAGAATGGCCTCGGGCGCTTGCGCATGCCACACCACACCCAGCGCGATCAGTACACCGCACATCGCTCCAGCTGTATCCGCCGCCCGCGCGAAACCGAGGGCGAGCCCACGTTCGTGCTCCCCGATCGAGTCTGCTACCAGTGCATCCCGCGGCGCGGTGCGCACCCCTTTGCCGACGCGGTCGGCCCACCGCGCCGCAGCGATCACACCCCAGCTGGTAGTGATAGAGAAAAAAGGTTTCGACAATGCAGAAATAGTGTATCCAGCCACCGCCAGCCATTTCCGTGTCCGTTGCTTATCCGAGAACCAGCCGGAGATGATGCTCAACAGACTGGCAGTAGCCTGGGCGACACCTTCAATCACGCCAATGATGGCAGTCTTGACGCCCAGCACGTTCGCCAGGAACAGCGGCAGAAGGTTAAGGACCATTTCACTGGAGATGTCCATAAAGAAACTAGCGAGACTTGCCGCCCACACGTTGCGGGGCAAGCTGCCCAGCGTTGCTAGGCGGTTCTTGGTGTGTGTCACGGGTGACATGGTTCCTTTTCGCGCCGCGTTACCCCGCTGAGGACCAGGATTATCTCCATGCCGCTCTCGGTGTGCCGGCGACAATGTCCGTATCCATCCGATCACCGCTCCTCGCCGTGTCTTGTGAATGCGCGCCGAGGCAGCGGAGCGCTAAGCAACTTCCTTGATCTTGCCGCGGCTGTCAAGAAACGTCTCCTACGGGTAGTGGATCATTTTCAGGCTTAGCTGTAGGGGCAGCTACTGGCTGCTGCTGTCACGCTATTTTGTCGGGGCTTGATTCATCGAGCGCTTGTGACAGTTGTTTCATCTCGGGTTGCCGAGCAATGCCGCCAACTGCGCCAGTTGCGAGCTGTGCACGACCGCCAGCACTTCGTCGGCCGGTCGCAAGATCAGATCGGCGTGAGGGATGAGAAGCTGGCCTTCGCGGATAATAGCCGCAAGCCTGCATTCCGAGGGGAGGTCGAGGTCGCGGACCGCTTTGCCCACCGCTGTCGCCGCTGGATGTACCCGTTCCTCCACCAGCGAATACTGCCCTTTGCGTAACTTGAGCAGTGTCATCATGTCCCCCAGGGACATCTCCTCGGCGATCAAATGGGCCAGCAGATCGGCCTGATTCAGCGCCACATCTACACCCATGGCCGCCGTGAACATCCAGGTGTTTTTGGGCGTGTGTACGCGAGCGATGGTACGGGGCACGCTGAATTCAAAGCGCGCCAGGCTGGTCACAACCAAGTTAGTTTCGTCAGTGCCGGTTACCGCGGCGATGACGTGTGCCTGGCGGATGCCGGCTGCTTCCAGAACGGTGGGGTCCGTGCCATCCCCCGCGACCACCACATCTTTTGACAGGTTACGCTGCAACTGGGGGATTTCTTCCCGCCGTATTTCGATAACTCTCACCCGATGCCCACCGGTGAGCAGCAATGAGGCCAGATAAGCACCAACCTCGCCGCCACCTGTGATAATCACGTTCATGGTCATTCCCTCTTACTGTCGAGCAACTACTGCAAGCTCAGCAAAGTCTTGAGCCGGTCAGCGGAAGCAGCCAAGATCGCCAGGTGCAACAAATCCCCTTCCTGGAATACCGTGCCCAAGGTGGGGAGAAAAGTCTTGCCGCCCCGGCTGATCGCTACCACCTGGGTTTCCCCGGAGAGGGTCACATCGGTTACCCTGCGGCCCACCAGGAGGAGGGGAACCTCGACCTCGACCAAGTCCACTTCGCCACTACCGAGACTGAGGATGGTGTCCAGGTGGGAATAGCAGAGTAATTCGGCGATACGGTTGATGCCCCAGGTGACGGGATTGATGGTTTGCAAACCCAACCGCTGGTAGACCTCAGCTTTACGCGGATCATACAAGCGCACAACCACGCGGGGCACAAGGAACATCTGTCTGGCCAGACGGGCAATGACAATATTGACCTCATCACTGCCAGTCACTGCCGCCAGGTCGTCAGCTCGCTCGATGCCGGCTTGGAGGAGCACCTCGCGGTCGAAGCCGCCACCATTCACGGTTTGGCCTTTGAACGTGGAGCCGAGCCGTTCGAACGTGACCGGGTCTTTGTCCACCGCGGTCACCGCGTGACCGCGCTGGCTCAGCGTCTGCGCCAGCCCTGCGCCTACACGGCCACAACCGATGATGATGAGTTTCATGAGCACTCCATAGGTAGAATGATGAATGCAGAATGATGAATGAAAAAGATCGTGAGATTGTATTCTTTCATTCCTCGTTCCTCGTTCTTCGTTTCCTCCGCACCAGCCACTTCCGCCCCTCATCGGCCAGAAGCAACGATGGCGTCCACGCGAGGAGGAACAACCAGTTCCGTACAGGGAATGCCGCCGTACCGAACACACCCTGGAGAAGCGGTGCATAAATGATCAGAACGACGAGGGTGAGTTCAGTGGCGATTCCCACCCACGCCAAGTGATTGCTGAGCAGACCAATATGAAAGACGGAAGTCTGCTCTGTGCGTTGGGCAAAGAGATTGCCGGTCTGTGTCGCCACCACGGAGGCCAATGTCATCGCCATGGCTGCGCGGTAAAGCGGTCCACCCGCCGGCAGGTCCAGCCACTGCCCCCAATAGCCGTTGGTCCAGTACATAAAGTAAAAAGCCGCCATTGCCGCAATGCTCTGAATCATCCCCAGCCAGAGATACGCACGCAACAACAGGGAGCGAGTAATGACGTGTTCCTGCAGGCGGCGTGGTGGTTTTTCCATGACCCCCGGCTCGGGTGGCTCGGCCCCCAGGGCCAGGGCTGGTACGATGTCGGTGCCCAAGTCGATAGAAAGAATTTGCATGACGTTGAGGGCCAGGGGGATACGTCCGCCACTGAAGGCAAAGAGAATAAAAGGTACGGCCTCCGGTGTGTTGCTGGTAAAAATGTAGGTAATGAATTTCTTGATGTTGGCATACACTGCCCGGCCTTCTTCCACCGCGTTGACGATCGAGGCAAAGTTATCGTCGGCGAGGATGATGTCAGCCGCTTCTCTGGCTACATCGGTTCCAGCAATACCCATAGCCACCCCGATATCGGCCTTCTTGAGCGCGGGGGCATCATTCACCCCATCGCCGGTAACGGCAACGATGTGGCCCAACTCCCGTAGCGCGGTAACCACGCGCAGCTTATGTTCTGGGGCCACACGGGCAAAAATGACCTCGCCTTGCAAGGCGTGCTTGAGCGTCTCGTCATCCATCGCACCGAGATCGGTGCCGGTCAACAGACGCGGCTGGGCGCCACGAATAATACCGATCCTCCGAGCAATACTCTCTGCCGTCAGGCCGTAATCGCCAGTGATCATGATGGTGCGGATACCGGCGCGGTGGCACTTCTCCACTGCTTCAGCGACCTCCGGACGGGGTGGGTCCAGCATTGCCATGAGACCCAGAAAGGTCAGGTCGCGCTCGACAGTCTCAGGCGTATATGCAGATATGCTCTCCGGCAGCACGCGCTGGGCGATGGCCAAGATTCGCAATCCGCCACGGGCATAGTCATCATTGGCGGTCATGATTTGCGTCCGCTGGGTGTCGGTCAGGGGGTACTCCTGGCCGTTGAACTGGATGTGAGTACACAAGGCCAACACCTCTCTCGGAGCGCCTTTCACGTACGCCACGCTCGGGAGTCCGGAGTCTAAGTGCTGCGGGTTTGAAACTGCCGACTGCCGACCGCCGACCGCCGACTGATGAATCGTGCTCATCCGCTTGCGGCGCGAGTCAAAAGGCAGTTCGCGCAAACGCGGCATCCGTTGCGTTTGCGCCTCCAGGTCCACGCCTCCTTTGCTGGCGACGACACGTAAAGCGGCTTCGGTGGGATCGCCGAGTACTTGCCATTGTCGGGATTCGGAGTTTGGCGGAAGCACACGCGCATCGTTGCACAGCCCGGCCGCGACGAGAATCTGGCGTAGGTCCCCCCCTACGGGATTAGCAAAGGGCTGCCCCCCTTCGCAGATTTTCCCCTCAGGCGCATATCCAGTTCCTGTCACCGTCAGTCGCCGGCCGGCAACCCACAACTCGCGCACGGTCATTTCGTTCTGCGTGAGGGTGCCGGTCTTGTCCGTACAAATTACTGTCGTGCAGCCAAGAGTTTCGACCGCCGACAAGCGTTTGATCAGCGCATGACGCCGGGCCATGCGCTGTGTACCCATTGCCAGCGCCAAGGTTACCGTCGGCAGCATGCCCTCCGGTACGAAGGCAACGATCATTCCCATAGCAAAGATGAAGCTCTCGGCTAGGGTCACCCCCGTTAAGGCAACGGCCAGCACGAAGAAGAGGAGACCGACACCAATAGCGATAGCGGTCACCGCTTCAGTGGTCCGGACCATCTCCTGTTGCAATGGACTGAGTTCTTCCCTCACCGCCTGGGTCATGTGCGCGATCTTACCGAATTCACTGTCCATGCCGGTGGCAAAGACTACCGCCACACCGGTGCCAGCTGCGACACTGGTCCCGGCGAAAACGAGGTTGGGGAGTTCGGCGCGCGTCAGGCCGGTACGGAGGACCGCCTCGGCGGTCTTGCGCACGAGGTGTGATTCTCCGGTCAGGGTAGATTGATCAACCCGCAGTTCGGCTTCCTGCACCAGACGGCCATCAGCCGAGATATGGTCCCCTTCGGCTAACAGCATGACATCGCCAGGCACGAGTTCTTCGGCCAAAATGCGCCGCTCCTCTCCGTCTCGCCGCACGCGGGCGTAGGTCGGCAGCAGCCGCCGCAGCGCCTCAGTGGCTTTCTCGGCCTTATATTCCTGCCAGAAGCTGAACACGCCGTTGATGAGGTTTACCGTCCAGATCGCCACTCCTAACTGCGGCATTTGCGCGATGAAGCCGATCAAACCACCGACCCACAAAAGCAGAGCCATCAGATGGGTGAAGTTCGCCAGGAACTTGAGTAAGAGCGACTGCCCCGCGACCTCATGAAGAGTGTTGCGGCCGTGACGCTGTAAACGCGCCGCGGCCTCGTTCTGAGCCAATCCGCCTAGCTGCGTTGCCAGGGCGGCATAAATCTCTGCTACTGGGAGAGTCTCGATAGCTGTGCGTTGCGTTCTGGTGTCGAGGGTGCTGGCTGAATCGAGCATGTCTAGGTGAGCAGCACGGCAATGATGCCGGTGAAGAAGATGCCATCAAATGTGCCCGCTCCACCGATCGAAGCCACTGGCGCGCCGAGACCGGCGAGACGGCGCAGATTGAGCAGGTCGGCGCCAATCAGACAGCCCATGGTGCCGGCGATATATGCGAGCGCTGGCGCCTGCGCAGGGGAGAGAATCAGCCCGGTGAAAGCGGCGAGGAGGGGTGGCACGAACAGCGGGATGGCAATCCCCACTCCAGGGACCGGCCGGGCGAGACGATGCACGATGGCAGAGACCAGAGCCACCCCGAGCAGGCCGCGCATGAAGAGGCCGGTGGTGAACAAGAGATACAGCGAGATCAAGGTGGGAACGACTGCTCCCCCGACGTTGACAGCGATGACCGTCTGCTCGTGATGCTCGACGACTGGGATGACATAGCGGATGCCGAAGAAGTCCACTCTCTGCTGTGAGACCATCGGCCCGCCACTGATCTGCGTCACCGGGATGTTGATGGCGCTGCCGAGGAGAGAAAGAAGCAAGAGGGGAAAGATGAGGTGCGCACTTATCCCGATCCGTTCATAGGCATAGCCGATGAGACCAACCTGGATGAAGATAAAAAGGAAGACGAGGAAGAGAAAAAAGGCAACAATAAACAGAGCGGTCAGTGGGAAGAAATAGAGGCCACGCATAGGATCTCCCTGCCTAACGCGATCACAAGCGCATATATGATAGCTGAGCAGGATAGCAGATCGAACAAGGGCGGGGGCTAATGGATCGTCGCGATCTTTTTTGCCCTGTCTGCCTCGGTCGCCGCTGCGCGGATAATCCGTCGCAGCTCTTCTCCCTCCAGGACCTCTTTCTCCAGGAGTAAGCCTGCCAGTTGCTCCAGCAATGGCTTTTGGGCAGTGAGCAATTCCCGCACCTGGCGATGCGCTTGCTCCAGAATATCTTCTACCTCTTTGTCAATTTCTGCGGCCTTCTCTTCACTGTAATCTTTTTTCGTCGCCCACGGCGTATCGAGGAACAGCCCACGCCGCTCCTTCTCGAAGGTGCGGAGGCCAAGCCGTGTACTCATGCCGTACTCGGTCACCATGCTCCGGGCCGTGTCGGTGGCTTTCTGCAAATCATCCTGGGCGCCGGTGGATACATCGCCGAAGATGATCTCCTCCGCTACCCGACCGCCGAGCAGCACGCGCAAGCGGTCCTCCAACTCCGAGCGGGTCATCAGGTAACGGTCTTCTGTCGGCAACTGCTGAGTGTAGCCCAGTGCGGCTATTCCACGAGGGATGATCGAGACCTTGCGGACTGGGTCCACATGCGGCAACAACTCGGCAGTGAGGGCGTGGCCGATCTCGTGATGAGCGATGATCGCTTTCTCGCGCGGGTTGATGACCCGGTTTTTCTTCTCCGGGCCGGCAATCACCCGATCGACCGCCTCGTCGAAGTCCGCCATCAGCACCTCGTCGTGCCCCTTGCGCACAGCCAGCAGGGCGGCTTCGTTCACGATATTAGCCAGATCAGCGCCGACAAAACCCGGAGTGCGGGCAGCAATGACGCTGAGGTCGACTTCGGCAGCCAGTTTGACGTTCTTGGCGTGCACGCGCAGGATCGCCTCTCGCCCCTTAACGTCCGGCCGGTCCAGAACCACATGCCGATCAAAGCGGCCGGCGCGCAGCAGCGCCGGGTCGAGGATCTCCGGTCGGTTGGTGGCGGCCATGATGATGACACCGGTGCTGGTATCAAACCCGTCCATCTCTACCAGCAACTGGTTGAGAGTTTGTTCGCGCTCTTCGTTGCCGGCGATGGGATTGATACCGCGCGCTTTGCCTAAGGCGTCCAGTTCGTCGATGAAGACAATACAGGGAGCCTTCTGCAAGGCTTGCTCGAACAGATCGCGCACCCGCGCCGCGCCGACACCGACGAACATCTCGACAAACTCTGAGCCTGAGAGGCTAAAAAATGGCACGTCGGCCTCGCCAGCTACGGCTTTGGCCAGCAGGGTTTTGCCCGTGCCCGGGGCTCCGGCCAACAGCACGCCCTTCGGGAGTTTGCCGCCGAGCTGGCGAAATTTCTCCGGGGTGCGCAGGAATTCGATAATTTCCCGTAGCTCTTCTTTGGCTTCATCGAGCCCAGCGACATCGTCAAAGCGCACCTTGATCTGGTGTTCGACATAGACCCGAGCCCGACTCTTACCCACGGCCATCAGCCCCCCGCCGACGCCGGCGCCCATGCGGCGGAAGTAAACGCTCCAGAACAGGATCAGCACAAAGAGTGGGGCCAGCCAGGAAAAGAGGTTGAGCATCCAACTATTGTCCGTCTGTCCGGAGAAGGCGATGGCGTGCGTTTCAAGCTCGGCCACGAGGTCAGGGTCTTCGACCCGAGTGGTGGTGAAACGCTGGGGTTGGGTAAGCGTGGTGGTCTCAGGTGGCGGGGTGACCGACTTGTCCAGTAACGTTCCCTGAATAGTGGTAGCGCCGATCTTGAGGTCGGCGACCTGGCCGGTCTGCACCAGCTGCTTAAATTGGCTGTAGGGGATGTCTTGTGTCGAAGAGGGGAGGAAGAAAATTTCTAGCAGCACCACTATGACGAGCAGAGTGCCAAAGACCACTGCTTGCCAGCGGCCGTTCACTCTTGATTGCTTTTGCGGTTCTCGTTGCATGTGGCGAGAGTTTTCTAGATTGAGCCCATGGCCACCCAGACCTGCCCGGCACGGACTTCGACGGGATAGGTCTGTACGCGTTCTTCAGGCGCGGCCGGACAGGTGCCGCTCGCGACATCAAAGGTAATGCCGTGCCAAGGGCAGAGGAGCTGTCCTTCCACCACCTCGCCTTTGACCAGCGGCGCTCCGTGGTGCGCACAGAAGCTGTCGAGGGCGTGAAAATCTCCGTCGATATTGAGGAGGAGAATCTGCCGTTGACCGACCTGCACCACCTTCCCTGTGCCTTCGGGGATGTCCTCAACACGTGCGATAGACTGGTACATGATGCTGATCCTTTTGCTCAACTCCAGGTGGTCTTACAAATGAGCATGTGCGACCATTGCCTGTGCAGCGTGTCCACTCATTTCTCCTTGGAGGTAGGACTGACAAAGGGCGTCTCCTGGGCTTGCGCGCAGGCCACACAAAAGCGGGTAGCCGGGAGCGCCTGCAACCGGGCTTCGGCGATCGATTCTCTACACCCTTGGCAGGTGCCGTAGGTGTCCTCAGCGATGCGACGCAGCGCGGCATCGATCTCAGCGATCTCCTGTTTCTCCCGGTCGTCGAACTGTACAAGCAAGCGAGCCTCGCGCTCTTCCTGAGCGCGTTCCTCTAACTCGATCTCGCGGTCCTCCGCGAGGGTGTGCAAGTCGGCTTCGGTGTCAGCCACCTCGCCGACCAACACGGCTCGTTGCCGGAGCAACTCTTGCGCCAGTGCCTCACGCACTACTGGATTCATAATTCTTCCTTACCTGAGACGATGATTGCTTATTCTTCCGGTGTTTCTTCCGCCAGCATCGCGTCAAGCAGATCGCTACGAGTGATAATACCCACCAACTTACCGTTCTCCACCACCGGTAGCGCGCCGAACCGCTGCCGACGCAGCCGCTGGGCTGCCTCGCGCAACGAGGTCTGTGGGCTGATCGCCACCACGTTGTAGGTCATAATCTCTTCCACCGTGTGTGAGTCGCCGAACTCGTCAATGTCTTTACCGTAAAAGAGACGCAAACTCGACGGGTAAGCGTCGCGTACGTCGCGGTCGGTCGCAATGCCGACGAGCTTGTCGTTGACCACCACCGGGAGCTGGTTGATACGGTATTTGGCCAGGCGTTCTCGTGCGTGACGCAAGGTATCTTTGGGTTTGATGGTCATCACCGACTTGGTCATCCATTGGGATACATCCATGGCGAAAGTCCTCCGTATGTCAGTCAGGCCGTTGCCATTCGACCGAGAGAAACTTGGACTCAGACCACTGATAGGTGGTGTGACCCTGGTACGTCCTCTTGAGCGTGCGGCCGATGCGTTGGGCGAGTTTCTCGTTGGTGGTGGTGACGACGATGCCGCCGTTAGACTCGGAGATCTCAACGATACGCCCGAGCGGATTGATCCCTTTGGCTCGTTCTTCTTCGTCGTGGATCAAATGCAGGATCTCGTCTTTATGAGCGCTGAGAAAGGGACTCGGCCGTAAGGTCACTTGTCCTTCGGCGTAGCGGTCGCGGATCTTCTGACAGGCTGGGCACAGGACCATACGCGTGGTCGGCTGCATAGTTTCTCTTGCAAAAGCGTCGGCGTCGAAGAACCAGTGCCGCCGCTGATAAAGAGCGTGACATTCCGTGCATGCCGCGATTTCACCGGGGTCGAGGCGGGGTTGATAAGGATCCGTCGATTCAACGAGGTTATGGCGAACTCGAACCGCTCGGCCTGGGCGTTTGGTGGACATCGTTGCCTCCTTCATCAGTTCGTACAAATCGGTGAACAACGCAAAGCTGCATTGTCATCTCACCATTAAAAGATGAAGCAAGTCCTGTACCGGTGTAAGGGAACAGCGATCATAGAGAAAATAGGAATGGTTTCTTCTTTTTGAGAAAGAGAGAGGGTCGATATTGGCAAACTTAAGAAAGAACTATTCTGAGGAAGATGATGAAGGCGCGCTCGTCTGCATTTTTACGCCTTGACTGGGAAAAGACAGGGGTGCTACGAGGAAATCACCGGGAGCCAAGACCCCGAGTCTAGAACAAAGGAGAGAAACTGACGAAAGTGGCGCGTCTGTATACGGGAGCTGATAATCAGTCGTATTTCGTAGATGTAGAGATCCCCCTGGAAGAGAAAGGAAAGGAACCATGCCTGAGAAAAGACCGATCCTGATTCCCGCAACGGAAGGGGCAGCGTTTATTGTCCGGCGGGGGGAGACTATCAAGGTCATCGACGTCGAGGGTCACCAGATCGGTGACTTCACTTGCTTCAATCTCCACCAGCCCCGGGAAAAGCTCTCCACGGGAGAGACGGTAAACTTCAACTCCCTTGCCGGTAGTGGTTCTATCCACCTGACGGTCGGGAGTAAGTTCTACTCCAACCTACAAAACCCCATGTTTGAGATTGTCGAGGATCTGGCCAAAGGGGTGCACGATCTGCTGTTTGCTCCGTGCAGCAGCGCTTTGTATGCCGCGTATATGAGAGATCCTACGCATAGGAACTGTCGCGACAACCTGACGAAAGCCGTCGAGCCGTACGGGCTCGGATACCTCGACATCCCCGATCCGATCAATCTGTTTCAAAATACCAGACCGAAGGTAGATGGAACGATTGACTACCAACCCGCCGCGACGGAGGCTGGAGAGTATATTGCGCTGAAAGCCCTGATGGATTGCCTGGTAGCGATCTCGGCGTGCCCGTTTGATGACGAAATTGACGGCAATCGGCTCAACAGCCCGAAGTGTACGCCGCTGCGGGTGGAATTCGCCGAGAAATAGGAGACGGTAGTAAACGTCGGGTGCCACGACTCGGGTACCACTGGCGGCTTGGGGTAGTAGTCACGGTTCAGAGTATCGAGAACCCAGCCGTGCTCCCGAGTTGAACCGCTATTTTCGAGGGAGAACCCACCACCTCCGTCGCTCACCACATTGGAGTGGAGACGGCTATCGCGTTTGTGGCAGAACTCGCCCCAGCCTGGTGGATAGGCAGTAGTGTGACATCCGGTTCTCGTTGCTATTGCACGGTGAATGGACGCCACACCGAGCTACTGCAGCCATAATTGTTACATGCGGACGCCGACCAGTAGTACGTACCTCTCGCCAGTGGAGGAACCACATCTTGTGAGGTCGAGAGCCCGTCTTTCTGATACACGGTCGATTTCCGTCGAAGACTACGGCGGACAAGGACACGATACGACGTTGCACAGCTTGTGTCTGCCCAATCAAGCAACACCGGCCCGACCGTGACTACGTCTCCCGCAGGCGGAGTCAGTAAGACCGGAGGATCGGGAATCTGCGTGCAGGGTGGTGCTGTCCCGGTCCCCTGTCGCGCCTGGCCTGAGTCAAGAGCGACTTGCAAGCCTGATTCGTCAACGACTTCAAAGTTTGCACCGGTGACAAGCCCCAGAGAATGCAGGTCATCATCATTCCACCGCCCATCAGGCACACCAGAAATATACCACGCGCTGCCGTTATCAGCGATCATCATGCCGTATTTCTTCAGGGCACGGAGGATCACCTGGTTGGTCGGGGAGAAGGAAGAGATATCGAACGAGGCTTTTAGTCGGAGACGCAGCCCCATCGGCGGATACTGCGTGCCCGTGGGAGCGGTGTGATGGCGTGCGGGCCACAGATGCGTACTTTGCGTCTTTGGCACGGTAAAACGGAGCGCATGGTTGATCGCCCCTGCCTGCACTTCTTCGTAGCGGACTAAGCCCGGAAAAATCGGCAGGCCGGCAGCATCCGCAGAGGTCCAGCCATCGCGGCGTAAGGTATGAGAATGCAAATCCCACATCGCCCCTGAGTCGGCGGTCCAGGATCCACCACTCACGAGATGGGCATTGAACAACTCGAAGAGCTTGCAGGTCCCCATCTGGACGACCAGCACATGGCGGTCCCCAGTGCTATTCGCCCCCCCCTCAATGAGCGCATTCGGTGGGATGGGAAACGGTCCGGGATCGCTTTCATCTCCGTAGGCGGTGTAGACAATCGGGACGAGGGGTTGGGTACTAGGCACGATGGTGAAAGGGATACCATTTGGCGCGCCCTGATAAACCGTACCAAAGTCTGGGTGTAAACCGCTCGCTTTCCCGATCGCGGCGATATAGGTGTCCGAACTGGGATGTACTGACAGGGTATCGACTGGCGTATTCCACACATTATCAGTCGGGAACACTGGACAACCGGTGTCCTGTGCGAGCGCGAGCCGCGGGCAGATGCCGCCGATCGCTGATGCGAGCAACCACGCCAGGAAAAGTCGCATCCCGCTGAGTGCAGGGTGTCGCTGCATAGACGCTTCCTCCTCTGTGGTCCTGAATC
>JBGPOI010000051.1:0-16724 GCA_041487975.1 Binatia bacterium
AGCCTCCCTGCCAAGCGCGGCAGCATGCCGCTCCAGAGCGCGACATGGGCGAGGATAATGAACAGACCGGTGCCAATGAGGGGGTCGGTCACGGTGTACGACAAGGTTGTGGCGTAGCTATACAAACCTAAGGTGTAGATCCCGATCCCAGCAAGGAATGTCCATCCCGTAAACAATCGCTCTTCGGTCATGGCTTGATGCCGGCGATAAAGCAGTCCCAGAGCCATACCGGCGGCGAACTCCCACAGCCGTGCGCCGAAAAATGCGCCCTGCACGTAGTACCCGTGCGCACCGATCACGCACAGCAGCAGATAACGGCTGACCAGGGTCACCAAGCCACAGAGGACCAAAAACCAGGTCACCTCAAGTTTTTGCAGGAGACGGAAGAGCAAAGGAAAGACCAGATACAATTCCAGTAACAAACCGAAATACCACCAAGCAGGATTGAGGTAGAAAAAAATCATATCCACCGGGTAGACACGGTCGCCGAGAAAACTGAGTAGGAAACGATAATCCACCGGCTCCGGCCGCGCGATGAAGGGTGAAAGCAGATACACCAGGTGAGCCAGCCAGTACATGGGAAACAGGCGCAGCAGACGTCCGCGATACCAACCGGTCCAACCGTCTTCGGGATTACCAGTTCTAGCCAGCGAATAAGTCAGGCCGAATCCGCTCAAGAGGAGAAAGACCGAGACCGCGTGAAAGCCGACCGAAGCGATTGCAACGAAGAAACCTTGGGCGATACAGCCCAGGGTGCCTAACGCAGAGGACGGAGCGCATTGGGAGATAAAGGAAGAGAAATAGTGTGGGCCGAGAACATCCGGGTAGCGGCCGTTCGCGTAGGTGCCAAAGAAATGGAAGAAAGCGATCCACAAAATGGAGATCCCCTTCACGCCATCGAGCCACGACAATCGGACGCTTGCGGGAGCAGTGGGTGCGGCGCTGGCCATGCGCTCCTCCTTTCCCGCCCCTAGCCTGCCTGCCTTGTTCGCTGGTTGTCAAGGCGGGAGAAAGGGAGGAAATTAAACAGGAGAAAAGAGATGGCGGAAAAAGACAGCTTAACGGAAGAGAGCAAATGGCTCATAGAGCTGCTCCGGCTTCTTTGGGTGACGCTCCTCGCTAGCGGGGGAGGCGCGGTGGGGCTTATCTTGGGAGAACATAGCTCGTTGCGTAACACGTTTGCTGTGTTCGGTGCGATAGCTATAGTAATTCTTGCGGCCGTGATGTACCGGATACGCAAGCGTGCAATAGAGATTATAAGGGCACTCAAGGAGAAATGAACAATGGATTATTTCGGCCTGATCATAGGAATCGTCGTCTTTGCCACAATTGTTGGAGCTGCTTGGATGATGACCGGAATAATCTCTCGCCGGTAGTGCGGATTGCCTGCACCCAAACAGACTGTACTGAGAGCCCCTCCTACCCTTGAAGTTCATCCAACAACGCCTTGGCGTCTTGCAAGTCTGCCGTATCAAACCCCTCAGTGAACCAGCCATAAATCTCCGCCAGCAGCTTTCGCGCTTCTGCCTTCTTACCTTGTTGCTGCCACAACCGGCTCAAGCTCATCACCGCCCGCAGTTCCCACGACTTCGCGCTCTGGCGCCGCGCAATCTCAATGGTCCTCAGAAAACATTCCTCAGCTTCTGACTTCGGACTCCGAACCTACAGACTCTTGCCCGCTAATGCCTTAACCCTAGCCGCGCTTCCACCTTCCCTTCATCAACCACGGGCTCTAACCCGGCGATTTTGATCGGGTCAGGTGACACAAGCAGCGTAAAAATCAGACTGCTGACGATCCCGCACGCTGCCGCCACATAGAAGAGCGTCACCCAACTGCCAGTCTGTTGCACAAGGAAACCAGCAATCGTCGGACCAAAGACCCCGGCGAAATTGCCACTGGTGTTCATCACTCCACCAACCGCGCCGACGGCGCGCGGCGCCAGCTCAAGCGGCAGTGTCCAATAGCCGGACACTGCCAGTGAGAAAGTAAAATAAAACAGCACGAACAGCGCCACTGAAAGAGTTGTCGAAGAAACAAGAACCGCGGCGAGCAACAACGGCATCGCCAGACCAACACACACACCAGGGAAGCGAACGCGGGCGATCCGCGCACCGAAGCCGCGCCGCAGCAGCCAGTCAGAGATCGTTCCCCCGGTCACCATGCCAAGAAAACTGCCAAAGGTGGGTAACATCCCCACACCGCCCATCGCCATGCGGGAGAATCCGCGTACTTCAACCAGATAGGTGGGAAACCACAGGATAAAGATCCAGGCGATAAAGGCATAGAGCATATAAGTGAGGCACAGAAACAGCACCGCCGGTGTGCTGATGATCGACCAGAACGAGGGCGCGTGCTGCGAGGCACGCGGCAGGGCATGGGCCTCGATGTGCTGGAGTTCCGCCGCGCCGATCGCGGAATGTTCGCGTGGAGTGTCCGTTGTGTACCAGAGCCAGATGGCCACCCACAAAAACCCCACTGCCGCGTTGAAGTAAAAGACCACCGGCCAAGAGAACATCTGGATGATCCAGGTCGTGGTTGGATAGGCAAGCATCTGGCCGATCGAGGTGCCGGAGATGCTCACCATCTGTGCGCGCCCGAACTCCTGGCGCGGCACCCAGTGGGCGTTAAATACGGCCAGGGCCGGCAGACTAATCGACTCGCACGCGCCCACGAGAAAACGCAAAATGAGCAGGAGAACGAAGCCGGCTTGGCCCACTGGCGTGAGTGCCGTGAACAAGGAGAATCCCAAGCACGACAAGGCGAGAACTTTGCGTGCGCTCCAGCGGTCGGCAATCAGGCCGCCGGGAAACTGAAATAGCGCGTATCCGAAAAGAAACGCCGACAAGACGATGCCGAATTGCGTCTTGTCCCATCCCGTTTGACGCATGATGTCCGGCGCTGCTACCGAGATATTGACCCGGTCGGCGTAGTTGATAATGGTGCTCAGCATGAGCAACCCGACGACCTTGTAGCGCACCGGCCAGCTCATTTGCCTCCCTTGCGGTTCTGGAGCAACCGTCCTGCCATAAGCTACTTGTTTTTTGGGCAGCGGGGCAGAAGCGGAGAGCGGGAGAATGGGAGAATAGGAGAAAAAGGGCTAGTACTCTGTCAGTATGATTTTGATACATCCATTACCGTCAGGCCCGCACAGGCGGGCATCCAGAAACCCCGCCCCTTCGCCCTGGATTCCCGCTTTCGCGGGAATGACGCAGCCCCAATTCCCCGTTTCTCCCTTTCTCCGTTTCCTCCCCCCTACACTCCTTCGTCCGCGAACACTTCCTTAGCCAGTTGAAAGGCGTTCACTGCCGTCGGCACCCCGGCATAGAAAGCGATGTGGATGAGAATCTCGATGATCTCCTGCTTCGTCAGACCGGCGTTCAAGCCGTTGGCGATATGGGTCTTCAACTGCGGCAAGCGCTGCAATGACATCAACGAGGCAATGGTGATTGCACTGCGCATCTTCAATTCCAGCCCAGGTCGGCCCCACACCCGGCCAAAGACGACTTCGTTGAGCATGTCCTCCAAGTCGGGGGCTAACTCGGCTAGTGCGCTGCTTACCTTGCCGAAGCGCTTGCCGCTCAGCTTTTTGCGAATCTCTACGCCTTTTTCGTGGTCAGCTTTGTTGGCCATGACTGTTCCTCCTTTTTAGGTTTTTGTTCGGCTTCGGGACTATAGCCCAAGTCGGCACGGATAGACAGAGACGGAGAGAGGATCTCAGGACGGTACCGTATCCCCACCGCTTGACAGGGCAGGTGCGGGCGTGTTCAAGAAATAGTGTGGTCACTACGCGTCAAGCGATCTCGTGAGAAAGAGCAGGACCGACAAGGAGGGAAGCTGTGAAGTTTGGTCTTTTCTATCAAATGCCGTGCGCGGACACTCAGTCCGAGCCCGTTCGCTACCAGGAAACCATCGAGCAAATCATCCATGCCGACACTCTGGGTTTCGACTGCGCGTGGTTGGCGGAACTCCATTTTTTCAAAGCGTTCTCGATCATGGCGTCGCCGCTGATCGTGGCCACCGCCGCGGCCCAGTGCACGAAGAACATCCACCTGGGCATTGCCGTGAACCTGCTCCCCCTTTACCACCCACTGCGGAGCGCGGAAGACGGGGCGACGGTCGATCTCCTCAGCAATGGGCGGCTAGAGTTTGGTGTCGGGCGCGGCGCGATTCCCGTCCATTTCGCCGGCTTTAACGTGTCGCGTGAAGAGAGCCGTGAACGCTTTGAAGAGTCACTCACTGTCATCCAGAAAGCCTGGACGGCCGAGTCGTTCTCCTACAACGGTAAGTACTATCAGATTCCTGAAACCAGTGTTGTGCCCAAGCCCCTGCAGAAGCCGCACCCGCCGATCCGCATCGCCGCCAACAGTCCTGATACCGCGGTGTTTGCCGGCAAGGCCCACTACCCGGTGTTTGTCGCTTCGGTGACGAATCCGCTGCCGCGCATGTTTGAACAAGTGGCAACCTACCGTCATGCGTGGGCCGAGAGCGAAGCCCCGCGGGACAGAAAGTCGCCGCCCAGTCCGGACGTTTCCACCATGTTCTTCTTTCATCCCGGGGAGAATCTGGCTCAGGTCCGGCGCGATGTCGAACCCAGCCTCGATAATTATTTCCACAGTGTCTCGGCCATGGTACGTGCTGGCGTAAGACCCCAGGGTGCGGACGAGTCGTACCGCTATCTACAAGACGTGCAGAAAGCCGTCGAGAACGTCACGTTTGAAAAGATCACCGAGAGTATGGCGATCTTCGGCTCCGCGCGAGAGTGCATCGCCCGAGTGAAAGAGCTGCACAAAGAGTTGCGCATGAACGAACTCATCTGCTGGTTCAACCCTGGTGGTATGGTGCCGCACCAGAAGGTACTGGCGGCGATGTCGCGCTTCGCCACGGAGGTGATGCCGGAACTGCGTTCGCTCTCGTAGCCCCTGCCAAGAGCCCGTTCATGCTTCGACAGGCTCAGCACGAACGGTTATCAAAGGAATTGAGCGAGCATACCGGTCACCCTGAGCTTGTCGAAGGGTGACCACAATCCGAGCTGAAAGCCAACCGCTAATAACTAAAGCCTTCTCGCCATGAAAATCACCGACCTTCAGGCAATTCCTCTGGCCATCCCGCTTCGGCAGGAGACACCCGAATCACCGTGGGCAGCCGGGCTGGGGAAACAGATCCTCGTCCTGGTGCATACCGACGCCGGTGTCTCTGGTCTGGGGGAAGCGTTTGCCTATGGCGTGCCGCTGGCGGTGTGCGCGGTGATTGAAGAACTGAAGCCGCTCCTGCTTGGCGCTGACCCCACCCAGCCCGAGGTGCTGTATGATCGCCTGAGTCAAGCGACCTTGCTCTACGGCCGACGCGGTTTGGGCTTGTTCGCGCTCAGCGCCATTGACATCGCTCTGTGGGACATTGTCGGGAAGGTCAAAAAGCAACCCCTTTACAAGCTCTTGGGTGGGACTGGGGCCAAACGGCTGCCAGCCTATGTCAGTCTCCTGCGCTACCAGACACCGCCTGAAGTCGCGCGCGTGATGGTGCGGTGTCTGGAGGCCGGCTTTCACGCGGTGAAGTTGCACCAGATCGATCTCAAATCCGTCAGCGTGGCACGCGACGTGGCTGGTGAACGCGTCGAATTGATGCTCGATGCCAACTGTCCGTGGAATGTGGAGGAAGCGTTGGCCATGGCCCGGGCGCTCGCTCCTTATCGCCTAGCCTGGCTGGAAGAGCCGGTGTGGCCGCCGGATGATTACAGCAGCCTAGCGCAGGTGCGGCGTGAAGCAGGGATCCCCATCGCCAGCGGTGAGAACGAAGGTACGGTGTACGGCTTCGCCAACCTGCTCGCCCAAGAGGCTGCTGACATCCTGCAACCGAGTGTCACTAAAGTAGGCGGCATCAGCGAGTGGCGCCGGGTCGCCGCTCTCGCCGTCCAGCACGGCAAGCAGGTCGCCGCGCATTCGTTCTATTTTGGTCCCGGCTTTGCTGCCACCCTTCACCTCATGGCCGCTCTGCCGGGGTGTACCTATGTAGAAGTAGCGGGCTGTGCGCTCGCAGCGCCGCTGGTGCAGGAGCCTTTCGACTTTAGTGACGGAACGGTCGGCGTGCCCGAAGGCCCTGGCCTAGGCGTAACGCTCAACCCGGAAGTCCTAGAAAAATATCCCTACTCTGCGGCCAGTAGGAGCCTGAACGTGCGCGGGTGAAACGAACCCTCACCCTGGCCCCCTCCCGCTTGCGGGAGAGGGAGAGCCGTAGGGCGGACACTGCTCAGGTTCTCTTCTCCTTTTCCCCTTGTATCCCAGGTTTCCCTTGACAATCCTGGTCGTGTGGCTGATAACGGGCTGGAAGCTCGTAGGGGCACGGCGCGCCGTGCCCCTACCCCTAGAAATACCAACGGTAAAAGGAGGATCTTCGTATGGGACGTATTTTCTTCCGCGGAGCAAATCTGCTCGACGGCGCGCATGCGCCAAAAGCCAACGCCACCGTGGTAGTTGACGGTGAGCGCATTATCGCGGTTGGCACTAACGGCAGCGTGCCCAAGCCGACCGCCCAGGACACCGTCTATGATCTGGGCGGCAAAGCCTTGATGCCGGGCATGGTCATGTGCCACTCCCACGTTGCCTATGACAACGTGATGAGTTTGAACGACATCGACATGAAGCATCCGCCGACGTACCTTACTCTAATCGCTGCCAAGAACGCCGAGTTACTGCTGCGTTCGGGTTTCACCGGGGCGGTGGGTGCGGGCACTATGCACAATATCGACGTTACGCTCAAGAGGGCGATTGATGCCGGCATGATTCCCGGTCCGCGCTTCCTCGCCTGCGGTCGTGATCTTGTCACTACTGGTGACTCAGTCGATTGCCATCCTACTTTCTGGAAGATGCAGATGGAGGGCCTGGCCCGCATTTGCGACGGACCGGACGACTTCCGCAAGGCGGTGCGCGAAGAGATCAAGCAAGGCGTTGATATCATTAAGCTCTATCCCACTGGCGGACATGGGCTCTTCTGGCCCGCCGAGGTTATGACGATGAGCCAGGATGAACTCGATGCTGCCGCCCAGGCGACGCACGAACGGGGCAAAAAGATTCGTGGGCATATCATTTCGAAACAAGGCATCATGGCCGGCCTGAAAGCTGGGATCGATGTCATCGACCATGGTGACCATATGGATGAGGAGTGTATCGATCTCTTAGTCAAACAGGGCGCCTTCGTCACGCCTAGTCTGTACTTCCCCTGGAAAGTGGTGGAAGAGAAGCGCCGCACCGGCAAGAGCCCCTGGGGCGGCGTAGACGAGATGGAACACGGATTGGAGCACTCGTATCGTGTCTTGCCCCTCGCGCAGAAAGCGGGCGTCAAGTTCGTCGTCGGCGATGATTTTGGCACTGGTACGATGCCGCACGGGGAGTATGCCTGCGAACTCCAAGCCTATGTTAAAGGCGCGGGGATCTCACCGCTGGAAGTGATCACCTGGGCGACGAAGAACGGTGCGGAACTACTCGGCATGAAAGATGACCTGGGTACGATCGAGGCGGGAAAACTCGCCGACTTGCTGGTGGTGGACGGCAACCCGGCCAAGGACATCACCGTACTACAGGATCGGAACAACCTCGATGTGATTATGAAGGATGGGCAGTTCGTCGAGTGTCAGCTCTCGCCGAGCAGAGTCCGAGCGAAAGCCGCGTAGTCATAGAACAGGACAGAGGGCGGGCCGTCCCCGCCCTCTGTTGCTTTCACAGACCCCCCGTTCCGCGGAGAGATGCGCTCTGCCGTGTCTCTCCGTCCCCCCGTGTTTGACCGTACTCGGGAAATCAACTATACCCGTACACACGGCCTTTGGTCTGCCGCACACCAGGCTAAGATAGCCAGAGCAAAAAGGTTTTACTGTACGTTTATGGAATTCGCACGTATCAAGAGGCTCCCTCCTTATCTCTTCGCCACCCTCGACAAAATGAAGCTGGAGGCACGGCGAGCAGGTGAGGACATTATCGACTTTGGCATGGGGAATCCCGATCATGCCTCTCCGCCGCATGTCGTCGAGAAGTTGATCGAAGCGGCGGGCAAGCCGCAGAACCATCGCTACTCGACCTCGCGCGGCATCTACAAGCTGCGCCTGGCGATCTGCGACTGGTATAAGCGTCGCTTCGATGTCGAACTGGACCCGGATACTGAGGCGGTGGTGACCATCGGCTCCAAGGAAGGTCTGTCGCACCTGGCCTTGGCGATGCTCGGGCCGGGGGATGTGGCGATATGCCCGTGCCCGACTTATCCCATCCATCAATACTCCATTGTCATTGCTAACGCTGACCTGCGAGTTGTACCCCTGCTGCCAGGAGTAGATTTCTTCGCTTCCTTGGAAGAGACGGTCCGCCAGTGCTGGCCACGGCCCAAGTTCTTGCTGCTCAGCTTTCCGCATAATCCGACGACTGCGGTGGTGGACCTGGAGTTCTTCCAGCGCGTGGTGGACTTTGCGCGCGAAAACGACCTGTTTGTCGTCCACGATTTCGCCTATGCCGACTTGTATTTCGATGGCTACGTCCCTCCGAGTTTCTTGCAGGTACCAGGGGCCAAGGAGATTGGCGTCGAATTCTTCACCCTCTCCAAGTCCTACGACATGCCAGGCTGGCGGGTCGGGTTTGCTTGCGGTAATTCCGAAGCGCTCATGGCCTTGGCCCGGCTGAAGAGCTATTTCGACTACGGCATCTTCCAGCCGGTGCAAATCGCCGCGATCCACGCACTCACTGGTCCGCAGGACTATGTGGAAGAAGTGCGCCAACGCTACCGCCGCCGGCGTGATGTGCTGATCGATGGTCTGGAACGAGTCGGCTGGCACATCCCCAAACCCAAAGGCACGATGTTCGTCTGGGCCGAGATCCCCGAACAGTTCCGCGCCATGGGTTCGATGGAATTCGCCAAGTTCCTGTTGACCGAGGCCAAGGTCTCGGCGTCGCCCGGCATTGGCTTCGGGCCGTATGGAGAAGGATTCGTCCGTTTCGCGCTGATTGAGAATGAACACCGCACCCGTCAGGCAGTACGAGGCATCCGCAAAGCCTTTGGCGGTGTGCTCGTTCCCGAGGTCAGAAAAGCCAGCGTGGGGTAAGCATGGCCGTGAGTGAGGTGAAGCTCGGTCTGATCGGGCTGGGCACCGTGGGGACCGGCGTGGTCCAGCTCTTGGAGCACAACCACGATGCTATCACTCGCAAGCTCGGCCGCGCACTCCGCTTGGTTCACGTTGCCAGCCGGAGTATCCACACTAAGCCGCATGCGGATCTTGGCCGCGCGCGGCTTTCTACCGATCCCTGGGCAGTGGTGCACGATCCCGAGGTCGAGGTAGTCATCGAACTGATTGGCGGCATCGACCCGGCGTGTCCGTTGATCCTGGAAGCGATAAAACGTGGGAAAGATGTGGTGACCGCTAACAAAGCCCTGCTGGCTTTGCAGGGAGGAGAAATCTTCGCCGCAGCCGAAGCCCGCGGTGTGAATATTGGCTTTGAGGCCAGCGTGGCCGGTGGCATCCCCATCATTCGCATCCTGCGTGAGGGACTGGCTGCTGATCGCAACCGAGCACTCTTCGGTATCGTTAATGGCACTTGTAATTATATCCTCACGAAAATGACTGAAGAGGGCGAAGAGTTTGCTACCGTCCTGCGGCGCGCTCAGGAACAGGGACTCGCTGAGGCTGACCCCAGCTTTGACATCGACGGCATCGACGCGGCTCACAAGCTGACCCTGCTGGCGATGCTGGCTTTTGGCGTGCGCGTGCCGTTTCCTGAGGTCTACACCGAAGGCATCCGCCACCTCAGTCAGACTGACATCTTGTTTGCCCGTGAGTTCGGCTACACGATCAAACTCCTCGCCATTGCCAAAGACGAAGACGGCGCGATCGATGTGCGGGTTCACCCCACTATGGTTCCGCGCCGCAGTCTGCTCGCCGATGTGGGTGGCGCCTATAACGCCATCTTCGTTCAAGGTGAGGCTTTGGGATCGTCGCTCTATTTCGGTCGGGGTGCGGGCAGTTTACCCACGGCTACAGCAGTCTTGGCCGATGTGATCGAGGTCGCGCGCAACCGCGGCTTGGCTGGCGGCTTACGGGTGCCGCCGCTCGGCTATCCCTGGCACGACTTACGCACCGCACCGCTCCGCTCCATTGATGATTTGGCGAGTGAGTATTACCTGCGTTTCATGGCCGTGGATCGGCCTGGCGTGCTGGCGACCATCGCTGGTATCCTGGGAGAGCACTCCATCAGCATCGCCGCGGTAATCCAGCGCGGTCGCAGTGAGGCTGATGAGACCGTGCCGCTGGTGATGCGCACCCATACGGCGCGAGAACGAAACCTGAAAGATGCCCTGCGTCTGGTTGATCAATTACCGGTAGTGCAGGGGAGATCGGTGTTTATCCGCATCGAGGAGAACCTGGGTTGACCATGGCTAACAACACACGCGCTCAACTCGAAGCACTGCCTGCCGCGGCCCCTCAGTTTCGCGCCTGGTTCGGCTGCGCAGCCGGGTGTAGCGGTGAGCTGCCGCTCAACCAGGTCATTTATTACTGCCCCACGTGCGGTGGTCTGCTAGACGTGCAGCATGACCTCGCTGCCCTGCGAAGCCGCGCGGCGGAGGAGTGGAAACAATTGTTCGACGACCGCTACCGTCGGACAACGTACCCCTACGGCAGCGCCGTGTGGGGCAAGAAAGAAATGGTGTGCCCGGCGGTGGCGAACCACAATGTGGTTTCCATGTATGAGGGGGGGTTCAACCTGTTCTGGGCTGAGCGTTTGGGCAAACAGATCGGTCTCGAAGAGCTGTGGGTTAAGCAATGCGGCAACGCCCATACCGGCTCGTTCAAAGATTTGGGCATGACGGTGCTGGTGTCGATGGTCAAACAGATGATTTCTGAAGGCACCCGCATCCCTGCGGTGGCCTGTGCCTCGACCGGTGACACCTCGGCCGCACTGGCTGCTTATTGCGCCGCTGCCGGCATTCCCGCGATTGTGATCCTGCCACGCAACCGTGTCTCCACCGCCCAGCTTATCCAGCCCATGGCCAACGGCGCGCTCACCCTCTCGCTCGATACCGACTTCGATGGCTGTATGCGCGTGGTGCGCGAGCTATGCACGCGAGAGAACATTTATCTCGCCAACTCGATGAATAGTCTGCGTCTGGAGGGGCAGAAAACCATCTCGATCGAAATTGTCCAACAGTTCGACTGGGAAGTGCCCGACGTGGTGATCGTGCCCGGTGGCAACCTGGGGAACATTACCGCGATTGGCCGCGGATTCTTGTTGATGCGGGATCTTGGCATGATCGACCGGCTCCCCCGGCTGGTTTGTGCCCAGGCCGAACGCGCCAATCCCCTTTATCGCAGTTTCCTCACCGGCTTCACTGACTACCAACCCATTCAGGCTCAGGAAACGCTGGCCTCGGCGATCCAGATCGGCGACCCGGTGAGCATCAACCGGGCCATCAAAGTACTCAAGGCTTTCGATAGCATAGTCGAGCAAGCCAATGAGGAAGAGTTGGCCGACGCCGCTGCTTTGGCTGACCGCACCGGCCTGTTTAACTGCCCGCACACCGGTGTGGCGTTGGCGGTGTTGTTTAAGTTGCTGGCGCGCGGGCAGGTCAAATCGCATGAGCGGGTGGTGGTGATCTCGACCGCGCACGGTCTCAAATTCACTGACTTCAAGCGGCGGTACCACGAAGGAACGCTGCCGGGCATGGTCTCGCGTCATGCGAACCGACCGGTCGAACTACCCGCCGATTATGGGAGGGCGCGCGACGCGATCTTGCGTGTGTTGGAGCAGCAGTCCGTGTAGGGGCTTGATAAATCAAGCCCTTTTGTGGGTCCGATGAATCGGACCCCTACGATAAGAGAATACAGAAGATGAAATACGTAGTCTTACAAGGCGATGGCATGGCTGACTGGCCGGTGGCTGAGTTGGGTAACAAAACTCCTCTCGAATATGCCCGTACGCCAAATATGGACCGCATCGCGTCTCAAGGTATCCTTGGGCTCACGCATACGATTCCCGAGGGTTATCCCTCAGGCAGTGATGTTGGCACAATGAGTTTGCTGGGCTACGACCCGCGTCGCTATCACACCGGCCGCTCGCCCATCGAGGCCGCGAGCATGGGTGTCGAGTTGGGGCCGCAGGACATTGCCTTTCGTTGTAACCTGGTCACTTTGGGGACTGGCTCAGACGGCCAAGAGATCATGGTCGATTTCGCCGCTGATCACATTTCCAGCGCCGAGGCGGCCGAATTGATCAGCACTATCAACGCTGAGTTGGGTGGAAACGACGTCGAGTTCCATCCCGGCGTGAGTTATCGTCATCTCATGGTCTGGCACGGCGGCAAGGAGAAGATGCGGACCACGCCACCGCATGACATCACCGGTCAGCCGACTGCCGGTTGTTTCCCGGAGGGCGAAGGCGCTGAGCGTCTGTGGAGATTGATGGAGCAGTCACGGGAGATTCTCGCTGCACACCCGGTGAATCGTCACCGCCAGGAGAGCGGGCACCAGCCCGCGTCCTCGATCTGGCTATGGGGGCAGGGCCGCCGCCCGGCGGTGCCGACGTGGAAGACCCGCTTCGGCCTGGAGGGCTCGGTGATCTCGGCGGTCGATCTGGTACGCGGCATCGGCGTGCTCGCCGGTTTAGAGATCATCAACGTGCCTGGCGCCACCGGTTTTCTCGATACCAATTACCTGGGCAAAGCCGAATATGGGTTGGCGTCGCTGCGCCACAAGGACTTTCTCTTCCTCCATGTCGAAGCCACCGACGAAGCCGGGCACATGGGGGCAGCCGACAAGAAAGTCCAAGCCTTGGAAGATTTCGACGCGAAAGTGGTCGGCACGATTCTCGACGGACTGCGCGCTTTCCCTGCTTGGCGGGTGCTGCTGATGCCTGACCATGCGACACCCGTGGCGATTAAAACCCACTCTTCTGATCCAGTGCCGTTTGCCATCTTTTCTTCTGAGGATGTCAGGCAGGGAGTACAGAAGCCGGTGAGTTACAACGAGTCTAGTGCCCGGGGAACCGGCGTGGTGGTGCCTGAGGCCTGGACGATCATGGCGCGGTTTATCCGCGGAGAGACCCTGGTCCCATAACCGGAGGAAAGGGGCAACGATGGATCGCAATCTCGCTCTTGAAGTCGTGCGCGTAACCGAAGCCGCGGCTCTCGCTTCCGCCCGGTGGATGGGGCGGGGCGATGAAGTCGAGGCCGATGCCGCCGCCGTGCAAGCCATGCACCAGCTTTTCCCCGATGTCGATTTCCACGCTCAGGTGGTGATCGGCGAAGGGGACCGAGATTCCGTGGCCATGCTCTATGACGGGGAAGACTTGGGGACGGGGCGAGGACCTGATATTGAAGTGGCCCTCGACGCGCTCGAAGGTGCGACCAGTTGCGCGACCGGCGCGCCCAACGCGGTCTCGGTGATTGCCATTACCGAGCACGGCGGGTTTCTCCGCTGCCCGCCGCGCCTTCACATGGAGAAAATAGCCGTGGGGCCAGCGGGCAAAGGCGTCGTCGATCTCGACAAACCGATAGCGGAAAACTTAGCCGCCCTGGCCGAGGCGAAGGGGGTCCCGGTGGAGACCCTGGTGGTTGTTCTCCTCGATCGTCCGCGACACGAAGGCATCGTGAACGAACTCCGCCGGATCGGTGTACGCATCAAGCTGATCAGCGATGGCGACTTGCCTGCCGCTCTTGCCACCACGCGTGAGGAGTCAGGCGTCGATATTCTCCTCGGAACCGGGGGAGCCGCCCAAGGGATCATCGCCGCCGCCGCACTGCGCTGCTTGGGAGGAGAGATTCAGGGACGATTTCGCCCGCGCAATCAGGATGAAGCCAACCGCTTGCGTGAACTGGGCATCTCCGACCTGCGCAGGAAGTACACTGCCGAAGAGATGGCGCGCGGCAATGTCGTGTTCGCCGCCACTGGAATAACTACTGGTGACTATCTGAAGGGAGTGCGGTTCTTTCATGGAGGTGCCGTGACTAACTCGGTGGTGATGCGTTCAAAAACCGGCACCGTCCGCTTCTTGGAATCCTTTCACCATTTTGAGGATCATCCGGAGTATAAATATGACGTATGAGAACATTCTCTTCGAGAAAGATGGAGACGTCGGTATTCTCAAGGTCAACCGGCCCAAGAGTCTCAACGCGCTCAATCCGCCCACGGTGCGCGAAATCGCTGCCTGCCTGGTGGAAGTGCAGCAAGATCAGTCGATCCGCTGCTTGATTATCACTGGCGAGGGCGACCGGGCATTTGTGGCTGGCGCGGACATTGCGGCGATGGTGTCGATGAACACGCTCGAAGGAAAAGCGTTCTCGGCACTGGGGCTGAATACGCTGCGCACCTTGGAAGAACTGCCGATTCCGGTGATTGCCGCGGTCAACGGCTTTGCTTTGGGAGGGGGGACCGAGCTGGCGCTGGCCTGCGATTTGATTATCGCCTCGGACAAGGCCCGGTTTGGCCAGCCGGAGATCAACCTGGGTGTGATCCCCGGGTTTGGTGGAACCCAGCGCCTGGCCCGGCGCATCGGCCTGCCACGGGCGCGCGAACTGATTTACAGCGGGGATATGATCGACGCCGAAGCCGCGCTCCGCTATGGCCTGGCGAACAAAGTCGTGCCGCTGACCGATCTCATGAGCGAAGCCAAGGCCCTGGCGCACAAGCTCGCAGCCAAGCCGCCGGTCGCCATTCAGCAGGCCAAAACCGCGATCAACGCCGGCATCGACATGGACCTGGACAACGCCTGCCGTTTCGAGAACGAAGCCTTTGCTCTGACGTTTGCCACCGAGGATAAAGTAGAGGGCATGAAGGCGTTCTTGGAGAAGCGAGAGGCGAAGTTTACCGGGAAGTGAAGGAGCGCAACGTCGAAAAGACCCGTGTGTTCACTGTACAGGCTTTGATAAGTCGATTTCCCAAAACCTTCCTGGCTCAGGGAATTTCCTACTCGTACCTATCTAAGCTAGACGGACCGCTTCCTGAATAGAGCGGTTACGCTTTGTGCCCTTTTCGTGGCGGTGCGAATGCATGGAGACGACTTGACCCCCCCGAGCCTGAGCAGGTAAAGTTCAAATTCTTAACGGACCTCTTTCGCAAAGGGAGGAAAGCATGAGCAAGCAAGAGTGGTTGGAAAAGTATCCTAAGCAAGAAGATCGGATGGCGCGCTTCTCGACCATCTCCGACATGGAGGTCGAGCCGCTGTATACGCCCGAAGATGTGAACGGCAGAGACTATGAGCGGGACATTGGGGTGCCGGGGGCCTATCCCTACACCCGTGGGGTCTACCCGACCATGTACCGCAGTAAGCTGTGGACGATGCGTCAGTTCGCCGGCTTCGGCACGCCGGAGGATACCAACCAGCGCTTCAAGTTCCTCCTGGCCGAAGGACAAACCGGGCTCTCCACCGCCTTCGATATGCCGGTGTTGATGGGCTATGATGCCGATCAACCACGCGCTCTGGGCGAGGTCGGCCGTGAAGGAGTGTCGGTCTCGACGCTAGACGACATGGAGCGGCTATTCGAGGGTATCCCGCTCGATAAGGTCACTACGTCGATGACTGTCAACTGCACGGCCAGTGTCCTACTGGCGATGTATCTGGCGGTGGCGGAAAAGCAGGGCGTGCCCTGGAGTAAGGTCGGCGGCACTATCCAAAACGATATGCTCAAGGAATACATTGCTCAGAAAGAGTGGATCTGCCCGCCCGAACCCGCGGTCCGCGTCGTGGCCGACATGATCGAGTTCTGCGCCAAGCAGGCGCCACGTTGGCATGCCGTGTCGATCTCCGGTTACCACATCCGCGAAGCCGGCTCGACTGCCGTGCAAGAATTGGCCTTCACTCTGGCCGACGGCATCGGTTACGTGCAGGCTGCCCTGGCCCGCGGCCTCGAGGTAGATGAATTCGCTCCGCGACTGTCGTTTTTCTTTAATTTGCACAACGACTTTTTCGAGGAGATCGCCAAGCTGCGCGCGGCCCGGCGCATGTGGGCCAAGATTATGAAAGAGCGGTTCGGCGCCAAGAATCCGCGTTCCTGGCTGTTGCGCACGCACGCGCAAACGGCCGGCGCGAGCCTGACCGCCCAACAGCCGTTCAATAACGTCGTGCGCGTAGCACTTCAGGCCCTGGCCGGAGTCCTGGGCGGGGTGCAGTCACTCCACACCAATTCGATGGATGAGACGCTGGCCTTGCCCACCGAACAGTCAGTGATGGTTGCCCTGCGCACGCAACAGATCATTGCGGAAGAGAGCGGTGTCACCAATATCATCGATCCTTTGGGCGGAAGCTGGGCGCTCGAAGCGCTGACCGACCAGATGGAGAAGGCTGCCTTTACCTACATCAACCGCATCGACGAGTTGGGCGGGATTATCCGTGCGATTGAGATCGGCTATCCGCAGAAGGAGATTGCTGACGCGGCCTATCGCTACCAGCAGCAACTTGATGCGGGTGAAAAAGCCATCGTTGGTGTCAACAAATACGTCGTGCCGGAAGAGCGGCCGATGGAAATCCTGAAGATCGATCAGGAAGTCGAACGGCGCCAGGTCGAGCGGGTGCGCAAGATCAAGCGCGAACGCAACCAGGCCGAGGCGCGGGAGAAACTCGGTCGCGTGCATGCGGCCGCGCGCAACGGCGAGAACCTGATGCCGCCCCTGATCGAGGCGGTCAAGGCGTATTGCACGCTGGGTGAGATTTCTGATGTCTATCGCGATGTGTTCGGCGTGTATCGCGATCCGGCGTGGCTGTGA
>JBGPOI010000052.1:0-16697 GCA_041487975.1 Binatia bacterium
ATTTCTGTTGAGATGAGGACCCGAGCTGGAGGGGATTACGACTATAATGCCGTTGGTCTGATTCACTAGCCCACATTTCGCGTTGAGATGAGGACCCGAGCTGGAGGGGATTACGACTCGCGTCCTCCTTGGATTGTTCTCGAAATGCTGGAATTTGTTGAGATGAGGACCCGAGCTGGAGGGGATTACGACTCGCGTTAGGCATTTCTACCAACTGTCCTATAGGCATTGTTGAGATGAGGACCCGAGCTGGAGGGGATTACGACCGATCACCCTTTCGTCGGCTGGTAAGGTTCAGGTGAGTTGAGATGAGGACCCGAGCTGGAGGGGATTACGACGAGGAGCGTGCGCAGACCCGCAGACAGCTCATCAATCTTGTTGAGATGAGGACCCGAGCTGGAGGGGATTACGACTGTGAAGAGGCAATGAAAGTGCGGAGTATGATGGTTGAGATGAGGACCCGAGCTGGAGGGGATTACGATGACAGTCGGACCGTCTGACTGTGAGCTGAGGACCCGAGATGAAGGGAACAAAAAAGGGACCGGGGCTGGGAATTAGGGATTGGCAAGGAAAAGGAGAGACCTAACTGGAGGGGATAAGGCAGCCTAAATCGAACCACACAACATTGGCACAGGGCTTTCCAAGAATTCCCTGGTGGCACAGGCCTCTGGCCTGTGCGCGCAGCCAGGATGGCTGCGCCACCAGAAGCAGCACTAGCAGTGGGGTGTACGAATGTGCTGTGGTCTGATTTAGGACAAGTCGAAGACAAGTCCTAGGCAAGTCTGGGAAAGTCAAAGCCAGTCTATAACCAAACAAAGGAGTAACAACTTGAGGTAGAGAGGAGTAAAGTTTTCAATCAATCTGAAGCACGGGCCGAAGTATCTCCTGTACAAGTGAGATTCTTCGCTACGCTCAGAATGACAGCCCGGAGCGGGTATCTGGTAAGGTGTCCCAATGGTTTGAGTCCCGGTTTAGACCACTCTGAGGAATCACATGGAGTTCGTCGGCCATCTTATTTTGACTGGGGAGCTGAAGTGCCTGACCGGCTTTGCAACACGTGGGGAACATCCCGCGTCCCGCGTGGCCGGCGTGGATCTGCCGGTTCTGCGTGATCCGATCACGCGAGAGCCTTACATCCCTGGTTCGCTGTTCAAAGGCAAGCTGCGCTATCTGCTGGAGCACCTACACGCCGACCGAGTCGTGTCAGACCCCCGCGACGCAAGCAATGAGGACGGCATCTGTCGCTGCGGCAAAAAGGATTGCCCTATCTGTCCGCTCTTTGGTGTGGAGCATCAAGGCAGTTCCATCGACCTCGGTTGCCGCCCAGCACGGCTGCGGTTTCTTGATCTATTGCCGACCAAAGAAACCAGAGAACACTGGAAAGCGGTGCAAGAACACAGGGGGGATTTCACCGCAATCAAGGCGGAAAATGCGGTAGACCGGATCAGCCAGGCAGCCAATCCTAGACTGATCGAACGTGTGCCTCCGGGCGCTCGCTTCTCCTACGAGATTCAAATGGGACTCTATCGCTTCAGCCAGTCTGACGATCCACTCGCGGACCTCGACAAACTGCCTGGGCTCCAGACCGCCCTCCGTTTGTTGGAGGACGACACCCTCGGCGGACATGGCAGCCGCGGATACGGCAAAGTTCGCTTGTGTCCTGGGAAAGCACGCTTCGTCAGCCGACAAGACTACGTTCAGGCGGGTCAGCGTCTTCTACAAGGCGGGAGTCTGTCAGGTGCGACAACAGCACCTGAGGAATTCGCGGCGGATCTGACAGGACGAAGGCTCGCGGAAGACCTGCAGGCCTTTATAGAGAAACAACAACCCGGAGAGCAAACGGCCAGCGTGCTCCCGTCGGCTGGACGCCAAGGCCCCTCAGCGACTCCCTTCGACACCTACCTTGTGACTTTCCGTCCCTATCACACCCTTGTTGCCGAACCCTTGCACTCTGACACTCTCTTTGGCGCCCTTGCCTGGGCGTTGCGGGTCGTGCACGGGGTGCAAGGGCCTGCCTTAGTCAAGTGTTTGCTCGAAGAGGACGCGATTGCTTTTTCTTCAGTTTTCCCCTTTGTGCAAAATTCGCAGAGTCGCCTCTTCTTTTTTCCTCGTCCGCTCGCCGAACCACCTCTGCTCAAGGAGAACGACACAGCGCGCAAGGATTTTGCCGGTTGGGAGTTCGCTTCGCTCACAGTATTCAAGGGGTTGATCAGCGGCCAGGTGACGGAGGAGGAAATCCGAGAGCAGTTCTGCATGCTCTCTTCCGCTGAAGCAATCGAGAGAGCCAATCCGAAAAAACTGTATATCTGCCTGGACAAAAAGTTTCTGCTCACCCAAGATGACTTCCGGCTCTGCAAAGAGGTATGGAGACACGATCCGGATCATAAGGAGCAGAGACCTCTGTTCGCCGAAACCGATCTTACTCGCACCCGCATTGATCGGCACAGCGGTGGAGCCGCAGAAGGCAGGCTGTTCTTCAGTCAGGAAAGCCTGACAACAACGAACTCCAGTGGTTACTTTTTCCTCATTCGAGCCCGGCGGGATGCTTGGGCGGAATGGTGTTCGCTGTTAGCGACAGCCCTTGCCTTTTTAGCTGACCGCGGTCTGGGCGGTGACATCTCTGCCGGCCGAGGCAAGTTGCAAGATGTAAAGCTGGAACCCTTTTCTGATTTACCAGAACCGCAAGACCCCGAACGCTTTGTGACGCTCTCGCTGTACTACTCTGCCCCCGGCGAGATCAACAACCTTCACGATTGTTGGTACCAATTGTCGCCCCGTAAGGGCAAAGTCGAGATGACGTATCTCACCGAGCGACAACCCTTCAAGACGCGCGTACAGATGTTTGCCGAAGGCTCAACGTTCCCGGTACCTCCTGGCCGCGATATCCGCGGCATTCGTGGAGACCACCCAACGGTGCAGGAGGGCATCAATGAGAATGACGTTGAGAATGACGTTGAGAATAACTTTACGGTCCGGCAGTGGGGCCGGCCTTTTGCCGTGGGCATGACGGGGAGGAAATGAATCCCCCGCCTCCCATTACTGTTCCGGCCTGGCTGGCGACGCTCTCGTTTTGCCGGGTGCGCATCACGCTGAGGGCCCGGCAGGAAGGCGCTCTGCGCGGTTTCCACAGTTCCGTCCTGCGGGGCTGGTTTCATCGTCAGCTACAACGATTGTGTCCTTGCCGTTTTCTTGGTCCTACGGGATTTGCTCAGTGCAGCCTGAAACAACGCTGCACCTGGGGGCTCTTTTTTGGTGAGTTGCCGACACCGACCACCCCGCGCCCGTATCTCATCGAACTGGATCAGCTCACGTCCGATCGCCATCGTCGGTTCACGAGTGGAGAATCGCTGCTCGTAACCCTCGTGTTGATCGGTCATGGAGTTGCGCATTTAGATTCGGTTATCGGTGCGTTAATGATCGATGGCGGCAGACTGACCCTGGGGCGGAACACACCGCCCTTCGAGGTTCAATGCGTCGAGACGCTGCAAGCGGACGGGCGTCCGGTGCCGTACTTCCAGGACAACCGCCGAATAGGAGCGCCTTGTCTACTCACCCCGGCCGAGGTGGTGCCACACGCAACGCAAGGAATCGAAGATGAACTAGACGTTGAGCTGCTCACCCCCCTGGCGATGAAACATGGGAATGTGCTGGTGGGGAAAACCCAGGAGTTCACCTTCATGCTACTGCTCCGCGCGATCCTCAGAAGGCTCTACGATCTGGCTACCGCCGTGTGCGGTTATCACGGAGCCAAGCCCGACTTTGACGCACTTTTGCGGCAAGCGGCTACCATTAAACGAACGCATGGAGACCTGCGCTGGGTGGATTTCCCGCGCTTTTCTTCTCGCCAGCAGAGTCTTATGGACTTTGGCGGCCTGGTGGGGAGAATCGGCTTTCGGGGCGACTTCGCCCTGTTTCTGCCGTATCTTCTGCTCGGCGCGGACCTTCATATCGGCCGGCATACCAGTTTCGGATTTGGCCGGTTCCGTTGTTCTTTCAGGAGAGCGTAGGCTCACGCATTCACGTCAATCACCACCCGACCCCGCACCTGCCCTTTCAATATCTCTTCAGCAAGCTGTGGCACCTTCGACAACGGCTCGACCACCGTCATCTTATTGGCAAAAGACCCGTGCAGGACTATAAAGACCCCACAGTGCAGCAACGAACGGCGGAGCAGTCGTTCCGCCTCAAAAAGAGAGGAGCCATCATGATCCGTTTCACTGGCGTCAATCATCTCGCGTTCGCCACCGGCGACATGGATAAAACCGTGCGGTTCTGGCGCGACTTGCTGGGCATGCGCTTGATCGCCACCCTCGGTCAGCCGGGGTTTCGCCATTACTTCTTCGAGTTGTCCCCCACCGACACTGTGGCCTTCTTCGAGTGGGACGGGGTCGAGGGAGTCGAGGAGAAACCGCACGGCATGCCTGTGCGCGGCCCCTTCATCTTCGATCACGTCTCGTTCGGCGTGGACTCGGCCGATGATCTGTGGGGGCTGAAAGACAGGCTGGCCGCGGCGGACCTCGATGTCTCGGACGTCATCGACCACGGCTTCATCCACTCGATCTACACTTTCGATCCCAATGGCATCCCGATCGAGTTCAGCTACAACGTGCCGGGCATCGACGTGCGCGAGGAACCGCTGTTCGGCGACCGCACACCGAACGCTACTGCGCGTGAGGGGTCCGAGCCGATTGCTGGTGTGTGGCCGGCCGTGCAGCGCGAGACCCCGCGCGAGCGTCGCTTCACCCGTCCGGGCGCGGGCAGTGAGCTGGCCTCTTATCGCTATAAGAAAGCCCAGTGACGATTTGCGGAGGCATGACTATGAGTCTGTGGACCACTGAACTCAAGGATGGAGTTGTCGTGGCCAGTTATCACAACCCGCCGATGAACTACTTCTGCGCGGCGGGGACGCAAGAACTGGTCGAATTGATCGAGGCATGGCGCGACCCGGCTATCCGGGCCGTGGTCCTGACCGGGGGGATGCCGGGGAAGTTCATTACGCACTACAGCGTGGAGGAACTGCTCGCCTTGGCCAGTGACCGCGAGGGCTTGCGCGCGATGGGAACAGCGCTCACCGCCGGTTATCATGCGATGCTCCTGCGCTTGCGCAACCTGCCGAAACCGATCATCGTGGCCATGAACGGAGACGCGATGGGCGGTGGCTTTGAACTCTGTCTGTCGTGTGACATCCGCATCGCGCAACGCGGCGATTATCGTTTCGGGCTGCCCGAGGTGAAGCTGGGGATCCTCCCTGGTGGCAGCGGCACCCAGCGGCTCTCCCGTCTCCTCGGCCCTGGCCGGGCGATCGAGTTTGTCCTGCGAGCTCGGGTCGTGCCGCCCGACCAGGCTCTGGCGCTCGGACTGGTGCACGAGTTGACCGATGAGGCGTTGCCGCGCGCGCGTGAACTCGCCGACGAAATGGCTGCTCTGCCACCCATCGCGGTGGCGCGAGCCAAGCACGCGGTCTACACTGGCAGTGATACCCATCTCTCCGCCGGCCTCGACATCGAGGGCTCGGCGTTCCTGGAAACCATGCTCTCCGACGATGGGCTGCTGGCGATGAAGACTTACGTTGACCTGCCGTTTGCGCAACGCCGGGCCTGGCTCGAACGCCCAACGAATCCCGGCTACAAAGGCCGCTAGGAGGCGCCCTCTCTGATTGAGGACGAGGGGTCGGAGTCATGGACTGGCGAGTGTATCTGGCAAAAGCCAGGAACAACCTGCGCACTGCGCAGAGTGCCTATGACCAGGAGGATTTTGATTCCTGTGCCAGTCGGACATATTTCGCTGTTTTTCATGTTGAGATCGCAGCCCTTGTCAAACTGACAGAGTTTCGCCAAGACCGCTGGGGACACGATCGCGTGCAGGAGGAATTCAACCGCAGGCTTATCCGCTCCCGTAAGCTATTCCCTTCTTCTTTGCGCTTCATCCATAACGATCTCATTGGCAGAAGGCATATCGCGGATTATAAAGACCAACACATTAGTGTCCAGACGGCCGAGCGTTGTCTGAAGCATGCGACCGATATGGTTGCAAGCATCGCAGGTGCATTAGAAAAGTCATGAAAACGCAAATCTCCCTTACTGCGGATGCAAAGACTCTTGATGCCCTGAGCAGGTTTTTGGAGGAATTTGAGAAAACCCACCCCGAGCCGGTTGCGCCGCCGAAAGCGATCCGTGGCGAAGACAACGTAGTCTATGTAGAGGCTGGGTACAGAACGGAGGAGGACACCTTCGTAGTGGGAGACCGTATGGCTGCAGTTGGCGCTGATATCGTAGAGGAAACAGGCGTATTAGTGGCCTTTGCTCCTTATGTCGTCGAGGAAACACCGCACCCCTGAAAACCGCACAAGGCGCTACGCGAAGGACTTGGACCTGCGCGAAGGGGTGCTCGACAAGTTTCTCTACCAGAACGCGGAACGGCTTTTCTTTACGCCGCGGAGCCCACGGTATTAAAAATTGAGCCGTTAGAGTGAAGTCATGTTTCCTCAATCCGCACTTGCCCCTACACCACCCTTGCCGCCCGTAACTGCACGATCTCATCCTCGCGGTAACCCAACCCTGCCAGAATCTCCTCGTTATGCTGACCTAACAGCGGAGCCGGGGTGCGTACCTGACCGGGTGTGCGGGCCAGCTTCACCGGGATACCAATGACACGGATGGAACCAGCGACCGGATGGTCCTGGCTCACGACCATGTCATTCACGGTGACCTGCGGGTCATCAAACAGGTCTTTGTACGTGTATACCGGCGCGGCTAACACATCATGCTCGGCCAGTAACGCCAGCCACTCGGTAGCCGTCTTTACGCAGAACCGCTCTTCTAACAAGGTGTTCAGGGCTGTCTCGTTCGCGGCTCGGCTGTCACGCGAAGCAAAACGCGGATCACGACAAATGTCCTCCAGTGCCGGCACCTGGCACAGCCGCTGCCACCAGTCTTCCGACGGAGCAACGATGACCAAGGCTCCTTCGCTCGCCGCGAATACGCGATACGGTGGTGGAACCAGGCCGTGGCCAGCGCCGGCTTTTTTCGGCGCTTTGCCGGTATTGAGATAGGTCGTCGCTTCAACCGCCTGCAAAGCCAGGAGACTATCGAGGAGTGACACCTCGATTTTCTGCCCGATACCCAGTCGGTCTCGGGCGAGCAACGCTACGGCAATGCCATAGGCACAGTGGAACGCACCGACCATATCGGCCACGAACGTGCCCACCGTCGTCGGCGAGCCGCCCTCCCAGCCCGTGATACTGATGATCCCGGAAATGGCTTGAATGAGCAGGTCCTGCCCGGGCCGCTCGCGATGTGGTCCCTCCTGGCCATATCCAGAGACGGCACAATAGATGAGATTCGGATTGTAACGGCTCAGGGTGTCATAGCCAAACCCTAATTTGTCAGCCGCGCCCGGACGGAAATTTTCGATGAATACGTCGGCCGTCCGCACCAGCCGGTACACGATCTCACGGCCGGCTTCCTGCTTTAGATCAAGGGCGAGACTCTGCTTATTACGGTTGCGCGCCAGAAAGAACAGGCTCTCGCCATTGAGGGCGTTGCTGCCCGCGGCCCGTACCGGGTCCCCGCCGTCCAACGGCTCGACCTTGATGACCTCTGCGCCCATATCGGCCAGCATCTGCGTACAGAACGGCCCGACCAGAAAACGAGACAGGTCAACAATACGAATTCCTTGTAGAGGCAAGAGATTAGCGGTTAGGGATTGGGGACTAAAAGTCGGGAGAGGAAAAGGCGATGTCTGAGGAGTGGTTTGTCTGGCAGCTCGTTGTTGTTTGAGAGCCAAGAGTTGACGTTCGAGGTCAGCGATCTGGCGATCAAGGTCGTTCATGTCTTCTCCTCGGAAAAAGGACGGGTCTGAGACCCGCCCCTACATTGGCTACGGTGGGGGCACCTACAAAAGGTGGAGTGAGCCTTCGGTGCCTTCCCCCGGAAGACTAGCAGTCATATCACGACTCAATAAAGCCGCGGTTTCCCCAGTAAATCTTGCCACGAAGCAACCGGACTGTGGGTAAATTACAGATGGGACATACTCGCTGCTCGTCTGGAATCGTAGGGGTGTCTTCGCGTCGCGTTGCCTTCTCCGCCACGGTCTTCCTCCTCCCTTCCACCCAGGCCCTTGTAGCAAGCTTAAGTATGATATGCCAAGATCAGGACAACTGCCAGGGAAAAGCCTATGACCGCGCACCACGGAAAGACCCCCGCCGATCCGTTTCGTCAGTATCAGGATGCCGGCGGGCCGGAGCGTATCTTTTCGTTCTACGACCCACCCACACAAATGCGCGCGGTGATCGTCATCGACACCACCGCTTTCGATCTCAGCGCCGGCGGCGTGCGGATGTTGCCGGATCTCTCACTGACTGAGATGATTCGCCTGGCGCGCGCCATGACGTATAAATACCTGATGCTGCAAGTGCGTTGTGGCGGAGCCAAAGCCGGCGTGTGGTACGACCCGGATAGGCACGACCGGCAGGCCGTGCTCGCTGCCTTCCTGACCGCCCTGCGGCCGTTTTTCGAGAAACGCATCTATCTGCCGGGAGCGGACATGGGCACTACGGAAGAAGACTTTCAGCCACTGCGCGAGGAACGCCCCAGCAGCCACTACAGCGGCCTGCGCTCGCAGGTCTTCGACGGCCTGCCCCTAGAGGACCAGTTGACCGGCTTTGGCGTGGTCGAAGCGGCACGCGCGGCGGCCGAGTTCTTCGCGGTGCCTCTGCTTGGCGCGCGGGTGGCAATCGAGGGCTTCGGTAAAGTCGGCGGCGGCGCAGCCCGGTTTTTCGCCCGCGCGGACGCCCGAGTGCTCGCGGTCTCGACCCTCGCTGGCACCCGCTATGATCCGCAAGGTCTGGACGTTGACCGGCTCCTGACGTTGCGCCAAGAATACGGGGATGACGCGGTCCGTCATTACCCGCACGGGAAACTGCTCCGGCGCAACAAACTGTTCACACTGCCGGTTGACATCCTCATTCCCGGCGCGCGACCGGATGCCATCAACCCTAAGAACGTTGAGCGGATTCAGGCCAGGCTGGTTGTGCCCGGCGCGAACATTCCCTTTACCCGCGTTATGGCGAACCGGCTTTCAGAGCGCGGTATCGGCATCGTGCCGGACTTCGTCTCGAACGGAGGCGGGGTGTTAGCCGCGCTGGCCGACATTGAAGGCTTGGATGTCGAGGGCGCCTTTCGTTCCGTGCGCGAACGCATCGGCGCCAATACGGCTCTCGTGCTTCAGCACAGCCGCGCGCGCCGCTGTACCCCTTTTGACGCGGCCCTGGAAATCGCTCATAAACGCTGGCAACAGACCGCTCCCTCGGGCCGAACCCTCGCCGCGGAACATTGAGCCCGGAAACCTGGAGGGAACCCGTTTCATGATGATGAGGATGGGAGATGCCGATGTCACAAAAAGAGATTGAAGTAATCCTGACGCGGCAGCTCGCGAGTTCCCTGGCGATGCCGATTTTCATCGTCGATCCCCAGGGAACCCTCATTTTCTACAATGAGCCGGCCGAGATGATCCTCGGGCTCCGTTTCGACGAGACCGGCGAAATGCCCGTGGCCGAATGGGCGACCGTCTTCACCCCGATAGACCAAGCAGGCTCCCCTCTTCCACCAGACGTTCTGCCTCTCACTATCGCTCTTCGTGAACACCGGCCGGCCCACGGCGATTTTTACATCCGTGGGCTGGATCTCGTGCTCCGTCACATCGAGGTCACCGCTTTTCCGCTGATCGGCCAGGCCGATCGCGACCTGGGGGCGGTGGCCTTGTTCTGGGAGGTCAATACCTAATGCACGTCGCACTGTGGGGCACGCGCGGCTCCTTAGGATCGCCAGGCGCGGAAACGACCCACTATGGTGGGAACACTTCCTGTGTGGAAGCTCGCGGGACCGAAGGCACCGTGCTCGTCCTCGATGCCGGAACGGGCATCCGCCGGCTCGGCGTGGCGCTGCCGCGCTCACTACGCCGAGTCGATATCTTGCTCACCCATCTGCACATGGACCATATCCAAGGACTCGGGTTCTTCGCACCGCTGTACAACCCCGAGGTCGAGGTACACATCTGGGGACCGGCCAGCACGACGCTGAATCTGAGGAACCGTCTGATGCGCTACTTATCTCCACCACTCTTTCCGGTGCGGCTGCGAGAGTTGCCTTGCCACCTTGTCTTGCACGAGGTGCCTTGTGGAGACTTCGACATCGGAGAGTTTCGTATCTCTTCCATGTTGATCGGCCATCCCGGCCCGACGGTCGGCTATCGCATTACGACCTCCCGGGCTACGCTCGCCTACATGCCCGACCATGAGCCGGCGCTGGGCGTGCAACAGTTCCCCCTGTCGCGAGAATGGACCTCAGGGTACGCCGTGGCCGCGGGCGTCGATTTGCTCATTCATGACGCGCAGTACAGCAGCGAGGAATATCCTAGCTATATTGGCTGGGGCCACAGCTCGCTTGTTCATGCCCTGGCTTTCGCGACACTGGCGGAAGTCAAACAGTTTGTACCCTTCCACCACGACCCCGCCCACACCGACGAAGACCTCGATCGCCTGATTGCCGAAGCCGCGGCCGTTGCCCGGCCTGCCTTCTCTATCACGCCCGGCGTCGAGGGCGCGGTTTTCGACCTGGGCTCCGGAGGGTAGAAAGACAGCAGGCCGATCCCACTCGTCACAGCTCACAAGCCTCGCTAGACTACCGCCGACATTCCCCCATCGATGTTGACCGCCGTGCCGGTGATGAACCGCGCCTGCTCGGAAACGAGAAACGCCACTAGAACACCGACTTCTTCGGGCTCCCCCAGTCTTTTTAACGGCACGTTACTTCCCATCTCGGCATGGAACTCTTCCAGAGTGCCTTGCGCACCGCGCGCCCGCCAGAAACGTTCGGTTTGCGCGCTTTTGATATTGGTCAAACAGACGGTATTCACCAAGATGTTCTCCGCGGCGTAGTCGCGCGACAGTGCCTTGGTCAGAGCGATCCCCGCGGCGCGGCTGACCGAGGTGGGCAGCGAGCGCGCCGTCGGGGCTTTGCCGCCGGGATGGGTGACGTTGATGATGCGGCCTCCGCCGACTTTACGCAGGTGCGGAATCACTGAACGTGAGCACCACACTGCGGCCATGAGCTTGAGGTCGAGATCCTCTTCCCACTCAGCATCGCCGATGTCCTCAAACTTCTTGGCCGCAGACCTGCCGGCGTTATTAACGAGAATATCGATGCGGCCGAAATGGCTCGCTACCGCAGTAATGAATTGCTCAATCTCCGCGCGTTTGGTGACATCGACCGCATGGGCGAAGACTTCGCCGCCGCTGAGGCTTCTGATTTCCACCGCCGCGCGCTCCAGCACCTCCGGCCGCCGCGCGCAAATCGCCACCTTTGCGCCCTCGCGGGCTAAGCACAGGGCAACGGCCTTGCCGATCCCTTCGCTGCCACCGGTAATGACCGCTACTTTGCCATTCAATCCGAGATCCATGGTTTCTCCTCCCCGAGAGAATGATTTTTCTTGTTATAGCCAAGCCGGGTGCATATGACTATCCGTGGTGGCATGTGACAGCGCGCGCTTGCACGAGATGATCCAGGCGCGACGACGAAGGAGAGGCGAGCCTGCGCGGGCGGTGATGAGTTTGAGCCGGCCGTGGCCACGACCAGGCAAGAAAGAAGAAGCCCGACAGATGCCGGCAGCGATTTATAGCCGGTTCAGCGAAGGGTGTGATACGGCCGGCCGATGTGCAAGAGGCAAAGGCACCGCTCGAATCGTTAGAGTCCGGAGTCGGGAATAGCGGAGAGGTGGGCAGTGCCCACCCTACGCGAATCATAGCATTTTGCGTCTGGGCGTGTCCTGGGAGCGCGACCATCTTGGTCGCCTTACAATGCGGGCGGGACGTCCGCGCTCCCAGGAGAAGATCCATTCGCCCGAGACCTGCTCTAGAATTACCCTGACTCCGAACTCCGCACTAAACGACTCCGAACTCTTTAAATTGCTCGATACGCACTAAACGACACCGTGGACGACCGCGCGTGCGGATCGGTGATGACGTTAACCACTGCTGGTTTGCCGGAAGCAGCAGCGCGCTCCAGGGCCGGACGGATGTCTTCGGGCCGCTCCACATACTCACCATAAGCGCCGAAGACCTCAGCCATCTTGTCGTAACGGCTGAAGCCCAGATCACGACCGGCGTTCATCACGCCTGCGCCGGCCCAACCCCCATTGTTGCTAATAACGATAAGCGCCGGGATGTTGTGGCGCACCATGGTGTCGATCTCCATGCCGTTCATGCCGAACGAACCGTCCCCACTCAGCACGATCACCTGCGTGTTGGGCTTCGCCACCTTCGCCCCCAACCCAAACGGCACGGCCACCCCCATGCAGCCGTTAGGCCCCGCGTTCACCCGATGCCCCGGCACATGCGTGGGAATCGATTGGCGGGCGAAGTTCAGCGTCTCGTGCCCGTCCACTACGATGATGGCATCACGGTCCATGAAGTCCCGCACTTCTTTGCACAGACGCAGCGGGTGGATGGGAGTCTGGTTGGAGTTGAGTAACGCTTGCCCCTTCTCCTGGGCGCGTTTGTCGTATCCGCGCAGGGTCTCGACCCACGGCAACTCTTTGCGGCCGTGGAACGCATCGCGGCCTTCGGTGATAAGTTGCCGCAGCACCATTTTGGCGTCGCCGACGATACCAATATCGACCGGCCGGTTGCGCCCGATCTCTTCGTCAGAAATATCGACCTGAATGATCTTCACATCCTCGGCAAAACGCGGCGGCAGACCAAACCCGATGACAAAGTTGAGCCGGGTGCCGACGATCAACACCACATCGGCCTCTTTCCACGCCTGGTTGCGCGCCCCCAGGAAGCTCAAGGGATGATCTTCCGCAATCACGCCCCGGCCTTGCGGAGTGGTGTAAAATGGAATGCCGCTCTGCTCGACGAACGCTTTCAGCTCTTCCATCGCCCCCGACCAGAACACCCCGGTCCCGGTCAACACCAGCGGATGCTGGGCTTGCTTGAGTAACGCGATGGCTTTCTTCACCAACTCAGGATCGCCCGACACCCGTGGCACGGCGTGCGGTTTCTTGGGAAACAGGACCTCACTCTCATCGACGCTCTTGTACAGCACGTCCCCAGGCAGATCGACATACACGGGCCCGGGTTGCCCGCTGGTGGCTACGCGAAAGGCTTTGTTGATGATCTCAGGGATGCGTCGGGTGTCTATCACTCGCTCGGCCCACTTAGTGATAGGCTTGAACATCCCCACCTGGTCCATCTCCTGGAAGGCGCCCATGCCGGTCTGCGACACCGCGCTGGCTCCACCCAGCGCCACGACTGGCACGGCATCAAGAAAAGCGTTACCGACCCCCGTGATCAGATTGGTGGCGCCCGGCCCCGAGGCGGCGAAACACACCCCGGGCTTGCCGATCACCCGGCTATAGGCATGCGCGGCCATCGCCGCAGCCTGTTCGTGCCGCACGTCAACGGAGCGAAAGCCGATCTCGATGCAGCGAGACGCGACATCGACCATCGGTCCGCCGGTGAGATAAAAGACCGTATCCACTCCTTCGTCCTTGAGCGCTTTGACGACCAGATCGTTCCCATTAGTCTTAGCCATAGTTGGACCCTCCTTTGCACAAATACGTCAGTGAACCGGCGCTTATTAGTTTCATACTCTGGAGCAGAATGCCAGAGTCGGGGATAATGCGTGAAACGTCATGGCCGTTTTTGTAGGGGCTTGATTGATCAAGCCCTCCTGCGGGTCCGATCAATCGGACCCCTACCTCGGAATGCAAATCCGTATCATTCGCGAATCACCAACGTGCCCCCTGAGTGAAACGCCACACTCATCGCCGCAGTGTTGTAGGCAGAACCTACCCGCCCCAACGGATCAATAAGAATCAGTCCAGCCTCACTTCCTGTTCTATCATGCAACAGATCGACCGCGACTTGCGCCGCCTGGGCCGGGTCTCTGCCGTCACGCAACAACCCGATCGCAGTTCTCGTCAACGTGGCGCGAATGATCGCCTCGCCATCGCCAGTAGCGGAACCGGCGCCAAGGGCATCGTCGGCATACGTGCCGGCGCCGATTACCGCCGAGTCACCTACCCGGCCAGGGAGCTTGTTGAAAATGCCGCCGGTAGACGTTGCCGCCGCAAGGTGACCGGTTTTATCGAGCGCCACCGCGCCGACCGTGCCCGGTTCGCCGGCGGTTTGCGTGGCTTGCCAGCGACGCAGTTGCCGCTCGGTCACCAGTTCCTCGCGAGTCGCTATCGGCAATCCTTGCGCACGGGCAAAACGCTCAGCTCCATCACCGACCAAGAAGACGTGATGCCCCGCGTCCATCACTGCTCTGGCCAAGAGAATGGGATTGCGTAGGTTACGGACTGCGCCGACCGCCCCAGCTCGCCATGTCGAGCCGTCCATCAACGAAGCATCGACCTCAACGTCACCGTTCTGATTGAGGCAGGAGCCGACCCCAGCATTGAATACGGGGTCGTCTTCCATAACAACAGTCGCGCGCACCACCGCATCAAGAGCGGACCCGTTTTGCCGAAGAATTACCCAGGCGGCCTCGAACGCGCGGCGAAGACCCTGCTCACGCGCATCGTACAAATCGGGCGCGGGAACCCCCGCGCCGCCGTGGAGGATGAGGGCAGGTTTCATCATGTAGGGGCGAGGCGGTGCCTCGCCCTCCCTGTGGGCGACCCGGCGGGTCGCCCCTACAGATTCAACGCTTGCGCTACAACTTCGCGGTGCACTGGCGCACTGCCGAAGGCCGCTTCGGAAGCCAGGCCGCGACGGTAGAACAGGTGCATGTCGTGCTCCCAGGTGAAACCGATGCCGCCGTGTACCTGGATCGCCTCGCTAGTCACCGTCTTGCACATGTCGCTGCAATAAGCTTTGGCCATGGGCACAGCCTGGCTGGCCTCGGGAGTGTTCTCATCCACCGTCCAGGCGGCGTAATACGTCAGAGAGCGCGCGTTTTCCACCTGCACCATCATGTCCACGCACTTGTGTTTCACGGCCTGGAAGCTGCCGATCGGTTTGCCGAACTGCACGCGCTCTTTGGCATAAGCCACTGCCATGTCCAAGGCTTTCTGCCCAGTGCCAACCATCTCGGCGCAGAGGCCGGCCATGGCTTGCCCAAGCACTCTGCGAAGCACAGACCATCCCTTCCCTACTTCACCCACTACTTGTGCGTTCGCTACCGCCACATCCTGGAAAGCCACGTGGCACTGCCGGCGCGTCATATCCACCGTCTTGAGCTGCGCGATGCTGACTCCCGGCGCTTTGGCATCAACCAGAAACAGCGTGATGCCGTCCTCGGGATTGCTACCCTGCGCGGTACGCGCGGCCACGACGAGCTGGTCGGCCACATGCGCGTCCGGCACAAACAGTTTCTCGCCGGACAAGACGAAATCCTTGCCTTTCGACTGCGCGGCCAGCGTCACCCCAGCGGCATCGTAGCGCCCGCTCTTCTCGGCCAGCGCCAAGGTAAGAATGAGACTCCCCTCCACCACTTTGGGGAGGAGGGCAGACTTCTGCGCCGCCGAACCCCCAGCCAGCACCGCCGTGCTGCCGAGCAGGGCCGTGGCAAAGAACGGGCCAGGCAGCAGTGACTTGCCCGTCTCTTCTAGGATCACGACCAGATCAAGAAAGTTCCCGCCGCTGCCGCCGAATTCTTCAGGCACGATAATGCCGAGCCAGCCGAGTTCAGCAATTTTCTTCCATAACTCGGTGGCGTGCGCGGTGTCATCAGCCATCATCTTGCGCACGAACGTGGTCGGGCACTCGTTGTCGAGAAACTTACGCGTCGCATCGCGCAGTGCTTCTTGATCTTCAGTAAAACCGAAATTCATTGTCTCATGCTCCTTTCCTTAAGAAAAGCAGAAACTTATGCGGCTGACTCCGTGGTCTAGGGTCAGTACCTCGCTCGCTCTCATACCTGTACCGAGCGCCACAGTTACCATGTCGTGCAAGTCTCCGCTAGTTGCTGCCAGTAGGCAGTGAATTTCCTCGTGGGTAAGGTAACGCTCCTTCCGATTCACCCTTAGCTTCCCAACGCCTTTTACTGGATGCCGCGTAGTGAGTTTCAGCTTATTCGCCCGGGTAAACATAGTGGAGAGGACCACGACTTCGCCATTGATCGTGGCTGCCGCTGTGCCTTGCTCTCTGCGGCGCGTCGGGCCGGTGTGGCGGGTAAGGTCTCGCCTCATTGGATGAGGCATGCCCATGCCAGCCATGCCTTGGATCGAGGCGCACCTATCCACGTGTTGAAAGAGACGCTCGGCCACAGTAGCATTGCCGTCACGAGCGCATACGTCCATGCGAGGCCTACGGAGAGCAGTAGCCGATACCTCGCGGTGTGAGGTACGATCAAATAGGAGTCAAGAATGGACATCGCGCAACTCATCTGGATCAACACCATCGTCCTGGTCGTCATAGTGATGCTGGTGCTTGTGTTTCTCTTTGGTATTTCGCGTGAGCTACGCAAGACCGCCGAAGCTGTGGGGCAGACCGCCGAAGCTGTGGGGCGTGTCGAAGACACGGCGCGGGATATTGCGAGGTTTCTGGCAGAGAAATTGGCCTAAATCATCCCGCCATACCGCACGGGGGAGGCATCGCCCTTCCCTTCTCCCCCTAGTGCTAGCTGACCTCCTCAGCCGGTGGGGTGCGCCTCGCCGGCTTCGCCTTCCTCGTTCAGTCCCCCCTCTTCACC
>JBGPOI010000053.1:0-16634 GCA_041487975.1 Binatia bacterium
CCAGCCGTAGATCTCCGCCAATATTTGTCGCGACAAGAATGGGGTCAGGTCTTGAACCATAACTTTTCTCTCGATTCTCGTCGTTCCTGACGTGTGCTCCTCACGAGCCCGTAATGCAAAAGTGATAAGTCAAGACCTGACCCTACCTCTCCGGAGCATGGAGGCGTGGGTATGCCGGAACCAATGAGGAGAGCCGTTCTTCCCTACGCTGGCTCTCTTGGCCGCAATCCGAACAATTCGCAAGACTTGAGAGCGGTCGAGATGACCTATGACCCTTCGATGGCTAAAAAATATGCCATTGCGCACATATGCACTCTGATGTATATTTCGCACCGTCATGGTTGAGGTAGTTGCGACGGACGAGCTTGTGGTGTGGTTCGATGAACTTGATGAAGCCGACACCAAGGCGGTCGTTCGGGTGGTCGATCTGCTGGCTGCGCGCGGGGTATCGCTGGGGTTTCCCTACAGCAGCGAGATCAAGGGTAGCCGCTACGCACTCCGAGAACTCCGTGTCCAGTCGGGAGGAAAACCGCTCCGTATCCTCTATGCCTTCGACCCCAAACGCCAGGCTGTCCTTCTGCTTGGGGCCGATAAGACGGGCATGAGCGATGAGCGGTTCTACGAAATTCACATCCCGAAGGCCGAGAGCCTCTGGCAGGAGTATTTGATGAATACGGAGTAACGACAATAGTGTGGCCTCTACAGAAGATATTAGACATCAGAGGAGATATTGGACATGGCACGTATAGTAGCAATAGTGAAAAAGTACCATCGCTGGGAGGACCTGAAGAAGAAAAAACTAACACCGACTCAACTAGAAGAGGTCAGCCGGGAGGTAGAACAAGAACTCCTGGAAATGGACCTCCGGGCAATCCGAGAGTTGGCTGGGAAGACACAGGCAGACGTTGCGGAGGTAACCGACATGACGCAGTCGGAAATCTCTCGCTTGGAGCGGCGCCAGGATTTTCGCCTTTCTACAGTAAAACGATACGTGGAGGCTTTAGGGGGTGAACTGGAAGTCGTTGCGGCGTTCGGCGACAAGCGTGTGCGGCTGCGTGCGGTAGGATAAGGAAATCCAGTTCAAGGAGGTATTGGATGGGATATGATTACGTATGGGAAAAGTTTCACTTGGCTGTGCGTGATCTCGCAAGCGGCAAGGATTCGTTTCAGAAGCGCCTCGCCGACATTTACATGGTCCACCTGTCGCACGTCGGGAACCACGAAATGCCGGACGAGATTCGCGAGGACTTTGAACGTCTCCAGACCGCGCTAACCCAAGAACAGCCCAAGAGCGATGAAGGTAGTGTGGTAGCGTCAGTAAGAGTTATGAGCGAGGTTGAGGTGCTTGAGTTGATCGACCTTATAGTCTCGATGTACGATCGGGTCGCGAAATACGGCCCGAACGCACGCGCCTGAGGTGACGCACCCATTTTACTTATTTCGGGCCTATTGCGGGCGGGTACGGCACTTACTCTTCACTTACTGACTGGCGTTTGCTGGCGCTAAAGGCAGAGGGGCCGCTGGGCAATTTTCGCCAGCGTCTTTCCTCCGTGGTTCGGAGCCCGTCACCTCTTTAACCCATAACACACCGCTTGTCTCGTGGTTCTGAAGGAGAAGGGCAGAGAAGCCGATACAAGAAAGCAGGGGCGGAAAACAGCGAGACAGAACGGACCCGAAGCGAGGCTGGCGGTGGGCCGTCACATGAAGGCCTGCGTGTTGAATGCCAAGCCGTCATAGGGAGGCGATATGGAAAACTTTCCGATGCCGCCATCACCTGAACCTGAAAACCTGCGTGTCGAGTACCAAGCCGCACAGAACTCTGCTCAACACCACGACAACCTGGTATGGTCCGTCACTAGCGTCATGTGGGCCAGTAGTCTGGTTCTCATGGGCTTCATTCTCCGAGTTATCAAAGAAGCTTCGCTTCGTGGATTGGTGACGGTTCTGAGTATTCTTGGCATCGTCTTGATGATCTGTGTTTGGATCTTCGCGCTACAGCTAAACGCCGCAAAGCGGCACAAGTACAAGCGTTGCAAGGAAATCGAAAGCATTCTCGGCCTAAGTCAACACAGGTCTCTTGAGTGGGCCTCGGGCAGTCAAAGAATTCTTTACGGTGTACTTATGGCGTTTTTCATCATCGCCTGGCTAGCAGTTTTGTGGACGGCGTGGCGCTGCATCTGACACCCGTGTTTGTCACTTTGTTGGGCAACATTGGAGTCAGACGCTATCGTTCACGGCAATCGAGGGTTCGATGAAACGACTCACAATCGCAGTCGTCGCCTTGGCCGCACTGGGCATTACGTCTTGGCTGCTCCTCGTCTCGTTCGGGTTCTTTGATGGCGATCTGACCGGCTCAGTCTTCATCGTCACCCGTGGCGGCCAGAACGTTAAGCTCGGGCTGGTCGAGGTCAGAGTAATTCCTGAGCGTGAAATCCTCTCCTTTATTCAGGGGAAGCGGGCCGTCGCCAATAAAGAGCAAGACGGACTACAGCCCCTTGTGGAAGAGGCCGCACAACAAGATCATGAAGCTGAGGACGAGTACAAGAAGGCAGAGGCCGCAGAGAATACGGCTCTTCGGCTCTTGTTTTGGGCTAACACCTTGTCCGAGCTGTACAAGCAGCGCGAGGGAGTTTATAAGGCGGCCAAAGAACGCGCGGAAGCCGCGCTTAAGGCTACGACAGCGAAGAGTTTTGCCTTGAGCGAACTCAAAGCAAAATACTCGTACTGGACTTCTTGCACCTACTACTTTGACGGTCTGCCAGTAGGAGTGGCGTCTACCAAGACAGACACGGACGGTGCCTTCTCATTGCGCCTTCGGCGAGGTGTGAAATATGCGCTGGCTGCCAGGGCACGCCGGGAGGTTATGGAGGACACAGAGGTGTATTGCTGGGTAGTCTGGATGACCCTGGACGGAAACCAGACGAAAGTATTCCTGAGTAACGATAACCTCTTCACCCCAGACTCTATACCCTCGGTTGTCACTGCGACCGAGTGAGCAACGGTGTGTGAAGCCGGCATGAACTAAAGGGAGCGCGTAAACGGAGGGTATATGGAGTTCACACAGGCTGAAGCAGAAAAGAAAGCAAAGAAAAGGCAACATGTTCTTACCCGTAATGACTCGTTTTTGAGTGAGGGAGTTCCAACAGCAACCCACGGATACGTACATTATGCCCACCAGCTCGAAGACGGAGTCTGGGTTGTCGATGTCAAATTTAATACCAGACCAATTATCCCCATCCCAAACATCAGAAAGGCTAAGTATGAAGAATCGTTAAGGGAAATCAACGGAGACAGACCAGACCAGCAATAAGCACGCGTCCTGTGCACCTTACCCGTATTCTTTCTTTGCCGATTCCACAGAACAACTGTTTGGTAGGGAGGGATTCATGCCGGTCACGGAAGATGAGATGTATCGGCAGCTCTGTGAAGATTATAGACATCATTTACGATGGCGCGAGAGGCTCTTCGCCGGCTTCTTGGCGGTGATTGGTGCGCTGGCGATTGCCTTCTATCATACGCATAAGAGGGACAACAGTGACGAGCTGTTGTTTGCGCTCAGTTCGGTCGTTCTCCTTGTAGGTGCTCTGCTTTCGGGGGTCTTCTATTGTCTAGATCGGCGCTGCCATGAGGTCTTGTTGGACCGGCGCGAGGCGGGTCAGGCACTCGAACAAGGGGTTATACGTATCGGTCTGTTTGGGAGCGCGGCCAGGGTCAGCCGTAAGGAGAAACTACTCACGCACAGCCGCATACTGAAATGGCTGTACTTGTTCAGTGCGGTGGCTCTGTCTGTGTTTGTCCTCTGGTGGCTCGGGGGCCTGCATGACCTCTTACAATGGCTCCATAGATTAATTTGCAATTCCATAAACGACGATCGCCTTCTGATATGAAATTTACCCTTCACCACATATCGCGGACTTAGCGGCGCCGGCGTGGCTAAGAGCCTATCCGGATAACCTGGTTTCGCCTTAAAAATAAAGCACCTTCGTAGTTATTCAGATAGGTACTAAGTCATGCAGGAGATTCGATTAACCACAAAGGATGGCGATACATGCTTTTTGCAGAGTCTCCCGATGGGGATCAAACTATACGTGATTCCCCAGAAACCACCTCTAGAGCCAGGGATTTTTGACACTTTCAGTCTGGGATTGCGTATCACAAGCATTGTGAGGGCTTTGTATTGCCTCCGGTATAGGGAACAGTACGATACGGAGGATGGGTTGGCTTCGTTACGAATGAGAGACGGAGAGATCACTTTGCGTTTCTCGTTCAGTCATCACCCAGAACAATCCTTCTTTTGCCATTTTTCTATTGCGGATTCAAAAGAGCTACTTTCATTTCTTGACCGATCCGTTTCAGGGAAGTCTCTCGCAGGCTACCGAACATCTTCTGCTACGGTACGACGAACACGTGTTGGCCGCAACGAACCTTGCCCATGTGGCTCGGGCAAGAAGTATAAACGCTGCTGCATGAATAAGGCGGCAGATGGCACGATACCTGAAGAATTAGCCCCCTATCGGGAGGTTAGCGATATTGCCGTTCAAGAAGCTCTCGCAATGGCGGCCGAAAATCGCGCGGTACTCAGTGATCCGGAGTTTTGGTGCGATCTCGGAGCAGTCTTGGGAACCGTAAACGAACCGGACAAAGCTAACTCTTGTTTTGCAAAAGCACTATCCATCGACCGGAATTGCTTTAAGGCAACTGTGAACTGGGCAGCAACTCTTCATACTCAGGGTAAGACCGAAGAAGCATTACGAAAGATCGAGGAAGTTCCCGCAGGGAAATTCCGCCGCGAGATTATCAAAGTGAATATTCTACAAGCCCAGGGAAGGCACATCGAAGCGATTGCTCTTTACGAACAGGCAATTGAACAAGAGCCAGATTTTCATCTGCCTTATGCGAGACTCCTGGTTTCACTCCAAGAAACAAATCATCCTCTTTTTGAGTATTGGCTCGAAAAGTCTGTTGCAGCGGTGCCAGAGTCTCCACATGTGGCGCATATATACTGTTATCACTTGCTCCGACAAAACCGCCTACAAGAACTTCTTGATGCTGACTGGATCGACACTCTTGAATCAGGCGCCGGCCAAATGGACGTAATCGGCAGAAATGCCGAGGATCCTTTCCTGATCGTTGAAGCTCAGCTCTTCAGGGCTGCCGCTGTCATTGCAGAGACCCACTCACAAAAAGCACTTGAGGAAGCCATCAGTATCTTAACTGCTGCAGACCCAAATTGGCACTTATGCGACGTCGCGAAGCTTCTTTCCGCTGCAGCCGCAAACCTTGGCAAACCGGGCTTGATTGAAATTTCTTATGGACGTGTATGCCCAGTATGTAGAACGAATGGAATAGGAATTCCACGCTTTGTGGAAAGCTTGGTCGCACGGGCGCACCTAAACACCGGTAATCTCGAAGACGCTCTTCGTTATTGTGAGAGGGTACTTGAGCGGGATCCTGATTGTGAAGTCTCATTATGGGACTATTGGTGGGGTTTGGATGAACTCGGTCAAACCCAGGAGGCGATATCTATCGCCAAAAAACTCTATGATATTAATTCGAGAATACCCCATATAACTTACAATCTTGGCTATCTTTGCGGTAAGACTGGTCAGCTTGGGGATGCTATACATTACTATGAGCAACAAGTTCAGAAACAGCCCAGACATAGGATGGCCTATGAAAATTTGAGCTTCATCTATCTCTTGGCGAAAAACGAAAAAAAAGCTTCCGAATGTTTTGAACAGTTTGTCGATCAAGTAACCGCCGAGGTGATCGAGAGCACACAGGATGTAACAAAATTTGATGAAGATACAGAGGGAGGGGTCACCCTAACTGAATTTGTCTCTGCAAAGCGAAGGAAATTCGACAAACTCGTCGAGTTCTGTCGAGTTAGTAAAAATAGCGCCTCCTTCAGTTTGGACCTCGTAGAAGTAAATCACACATCTGAGCCTATCCTGGGAGCTGAGGTTTCGATAGGGACAACGAAATATTCCGTAGAAGACCTGCTGAATTGTGTTCGACGCCCCAACGGACACTCAGAATGGGAAGTGCGCTTTCAGCTTGAGATGGAACAAAGTGGTGATTACTCTGTCATCTTTCGTATACTCCGTGCACACATTCCAGGATTTCAAAGGCTTCCAGATGAAGCGAAAATATCGCTCGTAGAGGGGCAGAGAGCGGTAAACGAAAGATCGAGAGACTATTCCCCAGCAGTGGTGATGCTGGCCAAAGCAGTTGAGGTCACCTTAAAACAGCTCATTTTCGATCCCTATATGCAAGCATGTCGGGTCGAGTGTGATATAGAGAGGGAGATAAAAATAGCGTTTTCCGACAAATCAGCTGCGCAGGTACAGAATTTCCTCAAATTCATCGAAAAGGGACAGCATTTCGAATTGGGGTCGATGGCGCACGTGTTGAAGCTCTGCAATGGGAGCTTAGGCAAACGTATGTTTTTAGTAAAAAAACTGCGTGACTTTATCGTTGAGGATTTGAAAATAGTTGAATTGCTCGGGAATGACACGGTACAAAAAATAGAAATTCTGGCCGAACATTATCGCAACCCTGCAGCGCACGCGACTATCTTTGATCGCAACAAAGCAGAAGAAGCACGCGCTATCGCATTAGAGATTCTCAAGACATTCTAAGTAAGTCTTCGTAGATGGGGCTGCCTGGATCTGCCCGATGCCCTACTTGGTCACAGATAATCTCCTGCGGGCAATGCGAAGAGAGGGTGACGAGTGCGACTTCTCTTTTCTCTTGTGACCTATGTCGGTGAGACACCTGGAAAAGGCAGAGCGCTACACGACTCAATGTCCTGTGAGGAGATATTTTTTTCAAAGGAAAAGGGGTCACAAAGGAAAAGGGGTCAGGTCTTGATTTATCACTTTCTCGTTACAAGGCTAATGAGAAGAAAAGAGGACAAAGAAGCATCGAAAGAAAAGTCAGGATTCAAGACCTGCTCCCTTTTTGATCCGCGCGCAGACGGAGAATATCTTAAATCTGCGCTCTATGGCCTCGCGGGTGGAGGCCTTTCGCGGTAGTGTGGTGTCTTAATGTCTTGTAACGCGCTACGCCAAAAACACGATCGAGCCCATCATTACTGCGCCGATGAACGGGCCGATCCAGTCTAGGGTGCTCATCGTTCCTCCCCCCGCTCCCGCAGGAGCCGAATGAAAGAGCAATCCGCTCTTCACTCTCCGCTTTTCACTCCTGCCTGCACTTGCGCGGCCAGGCCCTTCTTGAGCGCCTGGATGGTGGAAACAAACGTCTCGCGCATGGCGCTCTTCTGGAACGCCAGGGGCACGGGCAGTTTGACCTTGTCCCTGGCGGTTCCGCTGTAGGACAGCAGCGTTTTTGTGCCGTCGGGTGAAGGAACCAGGCGATACTCACCGTTGAGGTCAGTAAGTTGGTTTTCCACCGTCTTGATCGCCACCCGCTTTTCCTCGGGCAGGAAGGTGAACTCCAGGGCAAAGCGTTGGGGCTGCCCGAGGATGACCATCTCGAACTCCACTACCTTGCGGTTTCCTTCGCTCTGGAGCAGCTTGGAATAGCGCACCATGCTGCTAAATTCGGCAGTGCGTTCAGGCTCGGAGAAAGCACGCAACACCGCCGCCACCGGCGCGTCGATGCGCGAAGTGAACTCGATCGTCATGGTGTCGGCCTGCTTGTCGAGCTTTTCGCTGAGGATCTCCGGCACCGGGCCTTCCCAGAGCCGAGCCGCGGCGCTCAACCGGTAGTAGCGCAGTCCAAGGAAAGCAAGACCGACCCCGAGCAGGACCAGCAGGCCCCAAAGCGCTTTTTTCACAGGTAGTTGCAGAAAGGGCCGCAGCTATGGTGTTGCCGGCGCGCTGAAGTAGATCGGCTGGGTCCCGCGCAACTGGTCGGGACTCAGCACATAGTTACCACCTAAAGAGGGTGTCCAGATCCTTTCCGCTACTTCGTAATTCGCTCCGGTCAGGACATACGCGAAGCTGCCAGTAATGCCTCCGAGAGCGGCGTATACCAGCTTGGTTGGCATGTAGAGCACGTTTGCCAAGACCGTTGCTGTTCCCATGCCAGCATCTTCAAGAAAATCCGCTCGCGCTCGCGTCGGGGTCATCAGTAGCAGAGCCAGCAGCCCGCCACTAAACCAACGTTGCAGTTTCTTTCCCATAGGCACCTCCTCCTCAACCTTCAGTTTTCACCACACAGCCTTGGGGTAACAAGTTGAGCAAGTGCGTAAACGCATGCTCAACGTAGTTCTTATCCTTAGATTCAAGGGTCAATTTCACCCGGTATTCGTCGTTCCCGATCTTGGGATACGATCCCAGGAGCAAATCAGGATACGCGCGGAGGGTGTCATGCAAATAGGCGGCGATCGCGCTCTCGATCTCGTTGGTGTAGATGACCTTCAGATAATAGGGGTCAGCACTGAAGCGGTCTTTCAAGGCGAGAAATTTCTGTTGCAGGATTTCCGGAATACCAGGCAGGACGTAGACGTTTTCCACCTTGATGGTGGGAAACCGGAGGCGATCATCCATCAGCAATTCAGCCCCTGCGGGCACTTCCGCCATTTTCAAATGGGCGGCATTGACCGACCGGCCGTTGAGGTACTCGCGAATTTTGCTTTCCAGCAACGGATGGACGATGACCTCGCGTCCCAGGGCGCGGGCGACTCCTTCGATGGTGATGTCGTCATGAGTCGGCCCAACTCCACCTGAGGTGAAAACGATGTCAAACTGTCGGTGAAAGTCCCGGACGGTTTCCGCGATCACGTCTAACTCATCGGGGATTACCGTGATCCGTTTCAGCGTTACCCCCAGCTGGCGCAACTCGCGAGCTAAAAAGGCGGAATTGGAGTCCACGGTCTTTCCCGAGAGGATTTCGTTTCCGATCACCACGATGCCAGCACCCAATTCTCGCATGAACAACACTATAAACCCATTTGGGCGAAGATGGCAAGATTTCCCGGTTGATATTTTGTCGGGAGGAGGGCTTGTCCAGCCCAAGGGGGATGCATAGTCAGTGGAACAGCCAAGTCGCAGTAGCGCCCCTACAAGCGTTCGTCCACGAACCCCACATTCAGATCCTTGAAGTCTTTGAGTTCTTGCAGCAGGTAATCTTTCAACTGCTTCTTGAGGCGACTTTCGAGCTGGCGTACCCGCTCGCGACTGATGCCATACTGATCGCCGATTTCTTGCAGGGTGAGCGGCTCCTCGGCCAGCAGGCGCTTAGCGAAAATCACTTGCTCCTTGCCTTTGAGTTTGCGTGCGAACTTAGCCATTTTTTCGCTGACCAGTTGCCGGTACTCGGTCGCGGCGACCTCTTCTTCCGTATTGGCGCGTTTGTCGGCAAGCAAATCCAAGATCGTGGCGGATTTGTCGTCCCCGTCGATAGGGGTGTCCACGGACAGGTCGCGGGCGGCCATCCGCTGTTGCATCTCCACCACTTCCTCTTCTTTCACCCCCAAGTTCTGGGCCAGGAGCTTGGGCGCGGGAGAGAAACCTTCGGCCTCCAGGCGTTCTTTTTCCCGTTGCAGGTTGAAGAAAAGTTTGCGCTGGGCCTGGGTGGTGCCGACCTTGACCAGCCGCCAGTTGTTCATGATGTAGCGGATGATGTACGCCCGTATCCACCACACGGCGTAAGAAGGGAAGCGCACCCCGCGGTAAGGATCGAAGTTCCGTACCGCTTCCATCAGGCCGACGTTGCCTTCCTGAATGAGATCTAACAAATTGTGAAACGCGCGCTGGTAGTTGCGGGCGAGCATAACCACCAACCGCAAGTTTCCGGTCACCAGCCGATAGGCGGCCTTGATATCTCCGTACTCTTTGTACCGGACCGCGAGTTCGTGCTCTTCTGCGGGGGAGAGCAGCGGGTAGCGGCGCATCTCAGCCAGGTAGCGATGGAGGGAGTCATAAGGCACCAGCGCGGTGTCCGCGCCGGACTCTTTTTCTTCGGCGGCGGCGATTCCTACCGACAGGGCGTCCTGAGCGTCTTCTTCCGTTAGGTTTATCCCTTTGTCTTCGTCAGATTTCACGACACGTGCCATGACCAGATACTATAGGTGAGTGGTGAGCCAGCAAAAAGGGGGGCGCGGGGCGGAGCCAGGAGGCGCAAGAGCCAGAAGGGTGAGTTGATCCCCTACCCCGTCCCTACCGCGAATCTACAACTGCATGTGCTTACGGGGGTTTTCGTCGTAGCAACCTTCGAGCAGATCGGCCGCCTGGCGGGCGCGCTCGCCCCCATCATGAGGGAGCTGGATCATCAGCTTGACATAGAGATCGCCGCTCGTGCGTGTCTTGTCATCGGTCACCCCTTTGCCTCTGAGGCGGAGCTTCTGCCCGCTTTGGCTGCCCGCTGGAATCTTCAGTTTCACTTCACCACTTGGCGTTGGCACGGTGACCGTGGCGCCATTCATCGCTTCGCGCACGGTCACCGGCAGATCAAGAAAAAGATCCTGCCCCTTTCGCTCCAGATAGGGATGAGGACGGAGGCGGACGACCAGGTAGAGATCGCCGACCGGTCCGCCGGGAGTGCGAGCCGCGCCCTTGCCGCTCAGCCGGACGCGTGACCCTTCGTCCACTCCAGGGGGGATCTTTACGGTCAGGCGCTCTGGGGCGATCACCCGACCGCTTCCTCCACAACGTGAGCACCCGCCAGCACTGAGTCGGCCGGTTCCCCCACAGCGGGCGCAGGTGCGGCTCAAAGCCATCGGGCCAGAGCCGACCTTGATTTGTCCCTGTCCTCCACATTCTGGACAGAGGGTGCTCGTTTTCCCTCGTTGCCCGCCAGTCCCACGACAGACGGGACAAGGTGTGGGCCGCTGGAGTGAGATCACCCGGCTGGTCCCTCGCACCGCGTCCATCAGGTCGAGATCGAGGGTGTACTCCAGATCCTCGCCTGGTTCGGTTCCACCTCCCCCCCGTCCTCGGCCAAAGGAACCGAACCAGTCACCGAAAAGGTCCTCAAATGAGGAGGTAGCGCGGTCGCCGTGCTGCTCGGGCCGGGCTCCACCAGAGTTGCCTCTGCTCCAGTGTTGGTACGCACGCATATTCTCCGCGTCGAATCCGGGGCGGAGCCCTGCCTCACCAAATTCGTCGTAGAGCTTGCGCTTTTCCGGATCGCTCAGCACATCGTGAGCGATCGAGATTTCTTTGAACCGCTCCTCAGCCTCTTTGTTGCCAGGGTTGACGTCAGGATGATGCTTGCGGGCCAGTTTGCGGTAGGCTTTTTTGATGTCGTCGGCAGATGCGGTGCGGCTTACGCCAAGCACATGGTACAGGTCTTTCTGTGCCATCTATTCTTAGGCCTTTTCGAGTGGGATTATCCAGACCTTGCCTGCGGCAATTTCACGCAGCGCGGTGACCACTTCCTTATTCTCCGACCTGACCAGAGGAGGGGCGCCCTTGAGTAACTCTTTGGCCCGGCGCGCGGCCACCACAACCAGTTGAAACCGGTTGGGAATCTTAGCGAGACAATCTTCAACTGTAATACGGGCCATAGCCGTCCTTTCTGTAACAGCACTATACGTAGAAGATGCGTAACCATTAATAGCGAAAAGGGGAAGAGAAAGAAACCGCTTTTCGCGACCTTGACAAGCTACAATCCACGGGGTACTTCCGGTCCGGGAGAAAACTATGGGGCTGTGGGAGCGTCTGATTGGAGCCGGGCCAGCCGAGGAGAACGACGCCCGGCGCGTGCTGCCCGAACTGTTGGCGAGCTATGGTGAAGAAGTCCGGCTGGCTCAGCAAATCCGTGAGCACGCGGACCGTGCGCCGCACCAGGCTGGTGCGCAGGGGTTGCGGGCAGTGGCGGAAGAACAAGACCGGCTGGCTCAATTACTGCACGATGAGATCGTCGCCCTAGGTGGGGAAATAAGCGACCAGGTTGCTCCCACGCGAGGGGGAAAAAACCACTGGGCACGAGTCGTGCGTGACCTGGAAGAAAACCAGGCCCTGGGACGGCACTACAACGAGCAAGCAATTTACTGGGACCCGCACCTGCCCGACGTCGTGACTCTGTATCGGACACTGGAAAAGGGAAAGAACCGCACCAATACTTTACTGCGTGATATCGCTTTGCGAGCAGACCCACACGCATTGGACTAACAGTTTTCCTTCCTGCTATTCGTCCTCGTCTCCTCTAGGCGAGTGGTCGTCTTCGTTGCGGAGCGGACGCGGGGCAAAGTGTCCCTGTACCGAGGCGGCAGACGGGGCAGTCCAGGGCTGTCCCGGACCGGGGCGCGGGGCTCCGTGTCTCGGTGAGCGGGAATGAGACGGTTGATCGTGCCGCCACGGTTTTTGCCGTTCTTGCCCACCTGGCGAGTGTTTGAGGCGGTTGCTGACAAAGCCGACACGCTCTTCCAGTCGCTTCAGTGCCGCCGTGATCGGCGTCAGGTGTTCTGTGAGGTTGCGTCGGATCAGATCCGCCACAATCGGCAAAAAAGTTTCCGCCGGATCGCCCCCGCTAGCGCGCTCAGGAGCGGGAGCGACTTGCAACGCCTGTACCGCGACCACCATGGCGGAGAAACCAGCTGTGATCTTTTCTTCCACGGCGCTCAGCCGTTCCATGAGCGGCGCTAACAATTCGGCGGCCGGCGCAGCGGCCGGAGGCGACGCTGCGCCTTTCACGGAGCGGGAGCGGGGTTTCTCCGCGGAAGCTGGAGATTTTGCCGCTGAATCTTTCCGGGATGTCGGAGAGACGGCTTTTGGCATGAGATTCCTTTCTTAGAGTAAGGGCAGAACGTGCTCTGTGGTGGTCCCCGCTTGCGCAGGAGCCTGCTCAGCGCCGGCTACAGCAGACCGGTCGCGTATTCTAATAATTCCCCGAGTTTGCGGATCTTGCTGGCACGCCCGGGCCACTCCTCGGCTGGGGCGTGCGAGAACTCTTCTACCTGGCGGTGGAGAGTGTGTTCAATGGCTTCGACGCAACGATAGAGATATTCCTGCTCACGCTGGCGACGGCGGGCCTGGAGAATGGTGCGTAAGTGGATAATCTCAGCCATGATGTCACTGGGGGTTTTCCCCTCCTCCGCTGGACAGACGCCATCCCCCGCTGGCGTACCACTCGATCTGGCGTGCCATCCCGAGCAAGATGCGCACGTCGCGGTCCTCTAACCCCGCGCGCCCCAGAATGCGGCGCAGCGCGAACATGATGTGCTCAGGGTTATCACCGTGCAAGAACCCGGTCTTGAGGAGCGCATTTTTGAGCTTTTCGTACATCAGCTCTTGTCGTTCCGCAATCGCCAGCGGTCGTGGCGGCGCGGCGGCCTCCCCCTGGGCAACGATGAACACTTCATAGCAGCACAGCAACACCGCTTGGGCAACATTGAGAGAGGTATAGGTTGAAGCGGTTGGAATCGTGACCAGTCGATGGCAGAAGCGCAGGTCATCATTGGTCAGGCCGCTGTCCTCGGGACCAAACACCAGAGCGACGTGGTTGGCTTCAGCCGCGGCTACGAGGTCTGGGGCCAGGGCGCGCGGGGTCAGCGCGCCGTCACGGTACAGTCCGGGCCGGCAGGTCGTGCCGACCACCAGTCCGCAATCGGCCACCGCGGCGCGCAGCGAGGCATGGACCTGCATAGTATCCAACACGTCGCGGGCGTGCACAGCCATAGTGTCAGCCACATTCCGGCAGAGCTGGGTGGGATTCACCAGCGCGAGATCAGCGATTCCCATGTTCCGCATCGCCCGAGCCACGGCGCCAATGTTACCGGAGTGCCTAGGCCGAACGAGCACAATGCGCAGGTTTGTCAGACTCACATGAACAGAGAGAACATAGTCGTCGGCTAACGCTTACCGGCGACGGCGCTCGAAGCGCTGCCAGCATGCCGCTGCCGAAGCCAGCGGATTATTTCTTCTCTTTGCACAAACGGCTCACGGCGACGGCGCGTGTGATGACCTTCGCGATAGACAATATCGGCTTCGAGTAGCTCCTCCAGATAGCGATGCAGCGGGTAAGGCCCTCCTTCCGCACCCATTTCCTGAAGCAGCTTGCGGAGACGATCGAGCCATTCGCCGTCGAGCTGGAGTTCGACCCGCAGCGGTCGTCCAATGGCGAGAACTTTGGTCCGAATGTGCTTTTCCATGGACTTTTCGAGCCTCGTGGACCGCCGTAGTATTTCCCTATTCCCTGGCTTTTGCAAGGCCGGGGCTCAACGGCTTATCGAGGTTCCGCGTTGACCACGTCGGCCGTATCAACTACAACCATTCGACAAGCATCATGGCTACTCTTTGTACCAGCGCTATAGCTCACCCTTCGTATTGCTACGATCAAGATGAGATCCTTCGTTCCTTACCGTTGTGGCTTGCGGAGAATACGCAATTGCTTGCTTTAGCCCAGCGGGTGTTTCGCAATGCCGCGGTCCAGACTCGCTACGGCTGCCGGCCTCTGCTGGACTTGGCGAATCCCCTTTCGGTGACCGAGACGAGTGCGCTCTACCAACAACAGGCCCGCGCCCTGGGCGAACAAGTGGCGTGGGAATGTTTGGAGCGGGCAAGCGTTGATCCTGCTACCGTGGACCTCGTTATCACCACGTCTTGCACGGGCTTTATGATTCCCTCATTGGACGCTTACCTGGCCAATGCGCTGGGATTTTCTCCTCACGTCAAGCGTCTGCCGGTGACCGAACTGGGGTGTGCCGCCGGAGCGGCGGCCCTGGCGCGAGCTTCTGATTATCTGAGTGCATTTCCTGAACACACCGTCTTGGTAGTGGCGGTCGAACTGCCCTCGCTCACGTTTCAGATCTGCGACCTTTCTGCCGCCAACATTGTCTCGAGCGCGCTGTTTGGCGACGGCGCTGCCGCAGTGGTCTTACGCGGCGGAGCAATAGGTGGCAAACCCCGCATCCTCGCTGCCGAGAGCACGCTCTTTCCCCAGACGACTGGACTCATGGGCTTCGAGCTGAAAGATGCGGGCTTGCACATTCTCCTTTCCGCCGAGATTCCCGCGGTGGTGTGTGCGGAGGTGCCGGACCTACTAGGAAAATTTCTCGGCCGTCAGGGGCTGACAGTTGCCGGCCTATCGCATTTTCTCCTGCACCCGGGTGGTCGGCGGGTGCTCGATGGCCTGGGCCAATGCCTGGGGCTCTCTGCCGAACAGACCGCTGTCAGCCGGACAATCCTGCGCGACTACGGTAATCTCTCGTCTGCGTCAGTCCTGTTTATTCTCGATCGCTTCCTGACCACGGAGTACACACGACCTGGAGATCTGGGATTGCTCCTGGCCTTCGGCCCTGGGTTCAGCGCCGAGGCGTTGCTCCTCCGTTGGGAATGAAAGTTTCAGGTTTCAAGCTCAAAATCATCACTTTTGGTGCTTTCGTAGACTGTGCACGCTAGGTTTGAGGCTGAAAGCTGACGGCTGATGGCTGATGGCTCATTAAATTGGTACTTTGCGCTGCTTGCGGGGGTTGCTCTCCTGCGCGTGGTGGAGTTGCGGCTTTCTCGTCGCCATCAGGTCCGACTACTTGCCAGTGGTGGAAAGAAGGTGGCCGAGCCACTCCACCCACTGATGGTTGCTCTTCATGCCAGCCTCTTTGCCGCCAGTGCACTGGAAGTGTGGCTCTGCGAGCGGCCGTTCGTGCCCGCCCTTGGTTTGCCCATGCTCGGCCTGCTTGGGTTGTGTCTGGCTGGACGGATATGGGTGTGGCGTAGTCTAGGGGAGCAATGGAACGTGCAAGTCATGGTCTCAACGCAGCCGGTGGTCGATTGGGGACCGTACCGTTATGTGCGTCACCCGAACTATAGTATTGTGATCGTCGAGATGTTTGCTTTACCTCTGGTCCATAGTGCCTACTTGACTGCTATCGTTTTTTCCCCAGTGAATGCTGTCGTTTTGTGGCAGCGCATCCGCTGTGAAGAAGCCGCTCTTTCAACGCGTCCCGAGTATATGGCCAAAATGGGAATGAAACCACGGTTCCTCCCCGTCTTTCTGAGAGACCGATAATGTTCCTCCTAGCCCGTAAAAATCTGCTCGTCCACAAGGGACGCTTCCTGCTGGCTATTGCTGGCATCTCCGCTTCAATCGTCTTGGTTCTGCTTTTGATGGGGTTGTACGCTGGTTGGCGCGAGGACATGTCGACTTATCTGCGCCACGTCCACGCGGATCTGTGGGTGGGACAAAAAGGCGCGTCCGATCTTTTTCACACGCTGTCACTCCTGCCGGTAATCGGCGAACAACCCCTGCGGCAGGTTGAAGGAGTCGGTCAGGTCTCATCCTTTGTCGGCCGTCTGATGACGTGTGAGGTGCGGGGACAGCAGCGCCACACCTTCATCGTCGGTGTCGATGACGCGGAGAATGGAGCAGTGGAAATTGTCGCGGGTAGGGGCGAGGTGCACGATGGCGAGATTATCATCGATCTGGTCTTTGCCCGCAAAGAAGGAATCCAGCTGGGCGATACTTTGACTGTTGCTGGGCAGGCCCTCTTGGTGGTTGGCATCGCTCGTGGCGGGAACTGCTTTCTCTATCAGTACGCTTTCGTCACTCTTGCCCAGGCAAGACGCTTGTTTGGTTTGGATGGTATAGTGAATTACTTCCTGGTCCGGCTCTCGCCGACGGCCAGTACCAAGGAGGTGGTCTCGCGGATTGAAAACGCCACACCGTTGGTGTCAGTCTTCTCCAAGGACCAGTTCATCGCCAACAATCTGAGCCTGACCGGCGAC
>JBGPOI010000054.1:0-16614 GCA_041487975.1 Binatia bacterium
CTCTTGTACGGCATCCGTGAACGCAAAGGGTTTGTGGTGTTGAGTGGGGAGGTCGGGACTGGCAAGACGACCCTCCTGCGCAAGGTGATGGTCAACCTAGAAGCAAGCGTCCGCTTCGTTTTCTTTTACAATACGACTCTGACCTTTGAGGAACTGCTGAGTTTCACCTGTCAAGAGTTCGGGTTGACAGTCAAAGACACGGGAAGACTCGCGCACATCCAAGCGCTGAACGCGTTTCTGTTGGCACAGATGGAGAACGGAGGAACTGCGGCACTGCTGATCGACGAAGCACAAAACCTGGGAGAAGAAGTGCTAGAAAATCTCCGTCTCCTGTCGAACCTGGAGACGGCGGGGGAGAAGCTGCTGCAGATTGTGTTGGTCGGCCAACCCGAGTTGGAGACCAAACTCGATCAATCTACACTGCGCCAGTTGAAACAACGCATCACTCTTCACTGTCACCTGGGCCGCCTGAAGGACCGAGAAGTGGGTCCTTTCATTTATCACCGGCTTCGCGCCGTAGGGTATGAAGGTCAGGATCTTTTCGCGCCCGAGACGGTCCAGCGCGTGGCTCTGTATGCGCGAGGCATTCCTCGGCTCATCAATATTCTCTGTGATAATGCCTTGCTGATTGCCTACGGCGCCTCCGAGAAAATAGTCTCTGCCGCAATGATCGATGAGGCAGCGCATGACCTGCACCTCATAGAGGAAGTCCAGGCTCCTCACACCGCAGTCGCCCCGGCTGAGGCGATGCGCACGAATGGCAGCCGGAAAGAAATCGGCCCAGAAAGCGATGAGTCTCCCCGCCCACGTCAGCGGCGTCTGGCCTGGGCTAGCGCCTTAGCCATACTGGTCCTGCTTGGTGGTGGAGCCGTGGCGCTCTCTCGGTTGCCGAGTAAAGAGCGTCTTGCCGAATCCGGCTTCTCCGGCAAAGACTTGATCAATCAGCTCAGCAAGCGTCTCAGGCTCGCGCCCGTCGAGGAGAAAGAACAACCGCCGTCTTCCGCTCCTCCGCTCGAAGCCGAGGGAAGACAAGACCGGGGTACCGTGCAGTCCACACCGGCGGCCGAGTTGGGAGCATGGCCTCAAGATCAAGGCGCCGTGCCTGCGAACCGCGGACAGTCTGCGCACCCCCTAGCGCAAGACGGTGCGGCTGGACAGCCAGTCACGGAAGCTCTTGACGTGCCTCAGTCAGTCGAGTTAAAACAAGAAGTCATGGCGTTGGGAGAGGAGTCGCGTCAGTTGTCACGCCTCCCGCAGATTGGCGATTCATTTGGCGCAGGGAAGGAGCGTCCCATTGTCATTCAGTACGGCTCCACGGTCTCTCGTATCGCCGCTGAGGTGTATGGAACGAACTTGTCCCTGGGAATCGATCTTTCGAAGGAGTTCAATTCCCATATTCAAAACTTCAACTGGGTGTTGGCAGGGGAGACACTTTGGCTTCCCCCCCTCTCTCAGGAAACTTTGCTCCGTAAGCAAGAGGACGGTTCCTATCATCTCATTCTGGCGTCATTCCGCAGCTTGTCGGGAGCGCAGCGCCTGGCGCACGCCGTGCATCTCAAGGGCTACAGCGTGTCGGTAACACCGCGCAAGATTTCCAACGACATCTTGCTGTATCGCGTCGAAATCGGCGGGTTGAATAACAGCGAAGCAGCCAACACCACGTGGGATGTCGCTCTCACAAACCGTTGGCTTGCATTGGAAACTAGAGAAGAGAAGCGCAGCCGGCTCAGTTACTGAGATTCCGTGCGCGCCTGGGGGTTGTTGGTATGGCCCAAGATGTTACTCCTAATGTCATGACCGATGTCATCCCTGCAGACATATTGAATCCTCCCTGGGAGGAAGAGAATGCTCAGCGGAGCGAGTCGCTGAAACAGCTATTCTTTCTGGTCTTCAAATGGCGGTGGCTGATCCTCAGTTTGACGCTTGTGTTCACGATTGCTGCCGCGGTAGCAATGTACCTCAAACCGCCCCTTCATACGGCAACCGCTAAGGTCCTGTTCAAGCAAGACCGTCTTTCCATGCAAATTGCCAACATTACTTCTCCCACGATCGGTAAGACGCCCTATTCCCTGCAGTTGTTATCGTCGGAACTTGAATTGATGAGAAGCCGGAGTGTTTTACTCCCCGCGGCCAAGAGGACCCTCTCCGCGAAGGGAACGCCGGTGGAAGAGATCAGAGAGCAGGATATCGAGGAAGAGGCACAGTCTATGGAAGCGCACTTGCTTGTGATTTCTGTTCCCGACACGAATGTCATTCAGGCGACATACACTGCCCAAACTGCGCAGGGGGCTGTGCGCGCTCTCGCGGCCATCCTCCACTCATATCAGGAACAGCATTCGGTAGCGCACAGTGGCTCTACCGAACTCTTGCGGTTCTACCAACAAGAAGAATCTAAGGCTGCGGCCGCTCTGCATGAGTCGGAAGAAGAGTTGCGCAAGTGGCAGGAAACCACTAACGTCGTCTCGATTGAGGAGCAGATAAAAAGCCAGATCCAGCTACAGACCACGCTCCAAACATCTCTGCATAGAGTAGAAGAAGAAATGGTGAGGAGCACGGAAGAGCTAGACCCTTTTATTTCTGAGATCAAAAACCATAGAGTTAAGGCCGAAGTTGAACTTCAAGATCTCCTCCATCGCTACACAGAGGAAGACCGGCGCGTACAGGACCAAAAAGAACAAGTTGCTCTGCTGAAGAAGGAATTAACGACCGCAGAGCAAAACCTGCTGGCCTCAAAGACTGCGGAGCGGGATACTTTACGCAGGCAGCTCCGCGAGAACGACGCGATTCTTGCCTCCCTGCGTGAAAAGAAGCTCGGTTTCGATCGCTTGTCCCGCCCCGTGAAGATCAATCAAGATGCCTTCTTCCTCTACGGGAAGCAACAGGATCAAGCGCGCATTGCGGCCGGTATGGATGAACAGCAGCTCGCTAACATCGCTACGATTGAAGAGCCGTATCTCTCGTCCGATTCGGACCTGCCCAAACGGATCGCCATCGTTTGTCTGGCAGGTATTCTGGGGTTGTTTTTAGGATTGGCCGCTGCCATCGGTCTCGCCCTCTTCAATAGTTCTCTCCGCATGGAAGAGGACGTTGAACGGTACCTGAGACTCCCGGTGCTGGCAGTCATTCCGGATTTACAGAGGAGTGTATCGCCATGAGCAAAACCTATGAAGCTCTCAAGAAAGCTGAGGCCGAGAAAGTACAAGGGTGGCAGTCGCCTGCGGAGAATGCTGCGATGGAGAAAAATAGACCATTCGGCATGTCGGACGTGGGTACGCCTGCCCTGCTAGGGTATCAAAAGATTCGCACGTGGTTAAAGAACCCGATGACCCAGGGTCAAGGGTTGCAGACCATCATGGTGGTAGCCTGTCACTCAGGAACAGGGAATACGACGACGGCAGCCTTGTTGGCCTCGACTTTAGCACAGGGGAAAACCTCACAATCCCGGGTGCTGATCATCGACGGAAATTTCCGTACTCCTTCTTTGAATTTCGTTTTTAATGTGAGCAATAACGGAGGGTTTTCCGAAACCGTCTCAAACGGGATGCTCTTTGACGTGAATATCCAACCGACGAACCGCCCCAATCTTTTCGTCCTCACCAGCGGGCAAGTTTCCCTCGTCCCCGCGGAAGTCTTTGAAGGGGAGTCGATCGATCACCTCCTGGGCCAGTTGAAGCAAAAGTTCAACTTCATCATCTTCGACGCAGCCCCAGCGCTGGAGTTCCCGGACTCGTATGCCCTCGCTCCCAAAGTTGATGGCATCATTTTGGTGATCGAATCTGAAAAGACCTTGATTACCGATGCGCAAAGGGCCAAACGGGATCTAGAGCGCGCGGGAGGTCGCATCTTGGGAGTGGTGTTAAACCGCCATAAGGATTACACGCCGGCCACTCTGAGAAAGTTTTTTAGCAGTCCCTACTAAGCCTCGTTCCTCGTTCGCGGCGTTTTTCCCTATGGCTACACCTCAGCGCATTCAGTCAGGATCGCCAGGGACACACCCGGTTCTCCAGGGCATAGTGATGGTGTTTTTCACCCTCCTCTTGGTCCCGATCTTGGGGCCAACAAGAGGACTGTTGTTCGCCGGAGCAGCGGTTGTGGGGGTGGGTGGTGTCATCCTGCTTTGCTACAAGCCACACCTGGGGGTCGCGGCTATTTTGGCGGCGCTCATCATCGACATCGATCCCATCGGCATTCGCTTTCTCAGTATCCCGTATCTGCTGACTATGGTCTTATTGATTCCCTTGACTCTTGGGATTTTGCACGATCGTGACATCGCGGTGTTGCGAGTGCCGCAAGTAGTCATCTTGTTGGCTATTACGGGGCTTTTTACCGTCTCCGTAGTGTGGAACTATTTCGACTATTTCAACTCCCCACTCCGTCTCCCTCCTGAAACCACACGGATGCTGATCATCCTCGTCGGGCGCTTCGCCTTTCTGGTGCTTTTTCTCTACTTCATCACAACCCGGGAAAAAATCGAACTGACCGTTTGGCTCGCCATAGGCCTCGTCACGTGGCTCGCCATGGATGGATTGTACGGATTCTTCACAAAAAGTGCAATTCACGGTCATTTTGGCGGGGATCGCGCCCACGCAAATTTTAGCCTGGCTGAAAATGCGAACCGGCTTGGCTACATCTGTCTCTTTGGCCTGTGCCTCTTGTGGTTTTATCACTCATACGGCAAGCCACGACGGTGGCTCATCTGGTTGACCTTCCCTCTTTTCTTCCTTCTCCCTCTAACGGTCTTTACCACAGGCTCACGGAGTGGCCTTTTACAAACATTTCTCTTGATAGTTTTTATCCTCAAAGAACAGAAGGGCTGGTCGATCCAAAGGCGCATCGGTACCGTGGTTGGTTTGGGCTTGGCGGGTCTTTTTGTTCTTGCCGTCGCGCCGTCCCATGATGTTACGCGCGCCACCAGTTTCAATCCGAACGCTGATGTTGGAACCCCCGGCGAGGCTTCCTTGCGCAATAGACTAGCCACGGATTTCGCCGCCATCCAGATCGGCCTCTCCCATCCCCTTTTGGGTGTCGGCCTGGCTAATTTCCACCAAGTGGAAATCCTGACCCCGGACATTGGTTCGCAGAGCAAAACCAGCAATGGGTACACGTGGGCCATGACCTCGGGAGGATTTGGGGTACTGGCGCTCTATCTGCTTCTCTTTTTCCTCACTTACCGTGCGCTGAGACGACTAGAGAGTTCAGGCCCCCCGGAGTTCTTGTGGTTGAGTAAGGGATTGAAGGTCAATCTCTTTCTGTTTCTGCTCTTTTCCGTTTTTACCGATTTCTGGCTGAGCGATTTTCTCTATTTGTTAGTCGCTTGGCCAATCACCATGACTGAGTACTGGCGGCGTCAGCGCCAACACGCGCGGCAGGTTCTGGCCGCTGCCAACGCAACACGGATCGCGCAACTCGCGGCGCGGCGTCAGCGCCAAACCGCGCCGCAGATCTTTTCTCCCTCTCCCGGTACAAGCGCCTAGATTCCCGTTGATCGAGCACGCGGCGGATGAAGCAGCAGCCCAGTGTGGTCATGTTACTGCGGCAGTTCTATCCCCGCACCGGCGGGTACCAGAACCAGGCTCTTCGCCTGGCTCGCGAGTTACGAAAAAGACACATTGCGGTCTCCGTCCTCACCCAACGGCATGGCCATCTTGCCCCCTATGAAGTGTATCAGCAGATTCCCATCCATCGGGTTTTCACCTTTCGCGCAGGCCACTTTGCTTCCGGCTCTTATCTGATCTCGTCTTTCCTCTGGATGGTACGCAACCGCCGGCAGTTTCAGATTATTCACGCCAATCGCTCGTCTTCAGGGCTGGTCGCCGGCCTGATCGGTTTCGTGTTACGCAAGAAAGTTCTCTACAAACTCACTCGAGGTGATGAAGTCGAGGCGAAAGGCTTCCGCACCACCTGGCTGGGCGGCTTGAAAGTGCGCTGTTTAAAACGCACGGTGGATAAGTTTGTCGCGATCACCGAGGAGATTGAAGAAGCGCTCCACCAGATTGGCATCCCGACCGAGAAAGTAGTCAGGATCGCCAACGGCATGTCCCTGGAAGAACTCTCTCAGTCCTATGACAGAGAACACGTCAAGTCCCAGCTCGGCTGGACGGCGGAGACAACCGTGGCGACCTTTGTTGGCCGGCTCGTGCAGGCCAAGGGGGTAGACTGGCTGCTTGAGGTCTGGCAGCATGTGGCCCGGCGACACGGGCACGCACGTCTCTTGATTGTCGGGGACGGTGTCGAGCGCGGCGCTTTAGAGACACAGGCCCAAGCTTTGGGAATCAATAACACCGTCGCTTTTGTTGGCAGACAAACAGATGTGTTCAAATTTTTGGCGGCCAGTGACGCCTTCGTGCTGCCCTCCAGGCAAGAAGGCACCTCAAATGCTCTCCTGGAAGCCATGTCGCAGGGATTACCGGTGGTCGTGGCCGATGACCTCTTAGGGGGAAATCGTGGGGTGGTAGACGACCAACAAGACGGGTACCTCATCAAGCGCGGAGATAGCCAAGCCTTTGCAGAAATCCTTGGTACACTTCTGCAAAACGTAGGGTTGCGCAAAGAGATGGGAAGAAGAGCCAGGCGGAAGATCGAGGAGAAATTTTCGATCGAGAGTGTCGCCAACAGGTATTGCGCACTCTACCATGAGTTACTCGGCACCCAAGCCAAGTAGAGATGGCACCCCCGCGTCCCTCCATCGGCATTTTCCTTGCCAGGCCAGAGCGCACTTTTTACATGGCCCGGAAACTGCGCGAGCGCGGCTTTCCGGTAGCACATTACAACACTGAAGGCTATAATGGGGACCCTTATGTCAAAATCCCGCGAGCAGGAGTGGCAGCGCTGACCCATCTCTTACTGCGGACGAATCATGACGTCTACTTCACCTCCATCGGGTTCGTTCCCGTCTTCTGTTTGTACCTGAATAAGCTTCTGCGCGGAAAGCCGTATGTCTACAATGCCACTGGGGTCAAGTGGGCCATGTTTGGCGATCGGGCGCGGGGAAAGCCTTTTGCTCGCTTCTGCGAGCGTCGTCTCTACCCCTTTCTGCTGGATCGCACCTTCGGGGGGGCGAGTCGGATCGTGTGTAACAGTCGTTTTCTCGAATCTACCCTTGCCGCACGCTATCCACAGAGCCGGGATCGCTTCCTCACAATCTATAATGGGATTGCGTTTGAGCGGTATTCGTCAGGGCAACGGCAAATCATCCCTGGCATCACGGCGAACGAGACAATTCTCCTGTGTGTAACGGCGTTGAACTTCGAGAATAAATCCAGAGGCCTCGGGCTTGTTATCGATGCCTTTGGCCTGGTGCAGGAAACAAGAAAAAAGGTAAAGCTCGTGATTGCCGCAAAAACTGCCAATTCCGTGCAGCAGAAGTGGACGGAAGATTACTTGCAAACGAAACCTTGGCGTGACTCGATCATCCTTTTTTATAATCACAAGCATATCCCAGACCTGCTGGCGAGCAGCGATATCTTTGTCTATGCCACTCCCGACAATTCCAACGACAGCCTGCCGCGGGCGCTCTTAGAAGCGCAGTCGGCTGGTCTTCCTGTGGTGACGACGGACACGACGGGCTGTCCTGAGATTGTCCACGATGGCACGACAGGCTTTGTCGTGCCTTACGCGGCCGAGGCCATGGCGGAGAGAATCGTGCAGCTTGTGGACAAGCCAGGGCTACGGCGCGAGTGGGGAAGGGCTGCGCAACAACGGATCATGCAAACCTTCAACTGGGATGGCATGGCAGACCAGTACGCCCGAGTATTTCTCGAGGTTGCCGGCCAATCTTTTGGCACGGCGTAAGGGGAGAGTAAGATCGGCTCGTGGACGGCATCGGTGTCACCACGACGGGATGTTCTCGTACTACGCCCTACGACACAAGATCTCATCATGAGCCGAGAATCATCAACTAGGGAGGGCTGCGGTGAAGAAGAGGCCGAATATTCTCCTCATCGTCATGGATTGCGTGCGGTTTGACTATCTTTCAGCTTATGGCTATCCACGACAAACAACCCCACATCTCGAGCGCTTAGCGGCAGAGGGCATACTCTTCGAGAATGCCTTTGCGGCTGCACCGTGGACCCCGCCGTCGCATGCCTCGCTCTTTACCGGGACCTATCCTTCGCGGCATGGGGTCGATGTTGATGAGAACCTCTTCTTAAGCGAGCAGAACCGCACCTTAGCCGAGATTCTGTCCGGCCAGGGATACCGCACCTTCGGCGTGCTCCCCGATGTCCACCTGAGCAACGTCCGCGGATTCCATAAAGGCTTCCAAGAATATAACGAATTGTGGCGGCTCCCGTATTTGTACCCGGAGTATGACTGGCTCAAGTGTTTGCTTTGGAACATTCTGTGTGGTCGTGACCGACGGACCCGTTACACAAACATCGTCATGAAGCGGTGGCTTAAAGCGAATTTTAGTAAGACCGATCCTTTCTTTATTTTTGTCAACTACAAGGCGGCTCATAACTCGTATCACCATATCCCCTGGGTGTTTCGCCGGAAGTTTGAAACCAAATCCCCCGGGGTCGATAAGAAAAAGGCGACGTATTATTCCGCCAAGGGTGGCTACTCCTACATGGCCCGGCAACTGGAACTCACGGAGGAGGAATTCCGCCTCGTCCAGTCCTGGTACGCCGGCGCTGTCGCCTACCTCGATTCCCGTATCGGCGAGATGATACAGTATCTGCAAGAGCTGGGCGCCTACGAGAACACCCTCATTATCATCACCGCGGACCATGGGGAAAATTTGGGGGAACATCATCTCGCCTATCATCTGTTCTGTCTCTACGACACCCTCCTGCACGTTCCTTTGCTCATGTCGTGCCCAGGCCTGCTGCCGCGCGGGCGGCGCGTCCCAGGCTTAGTGTCCCTTACTGATGTGGTCCCCACTATCCTCGACGTGTTGGCATTAGAGGAGGACGTCCGCCCCCAAGGGACCAGTTTGGTACCATTTGATGGACGCACGTATCACGACCATATCTTTGCCGAGTTTGGCCGCCCCCACTACATGCTCAAGCGGCTTCCGGAGCGGTTTCCCGGCCATGACTTTTCTTCCTTCGATAAGGGCCTGCAGTGCATCCGCACGAAGGATCATAAACTCATTGTCGGCTCGGACGACACCGAGGAACTCTACGATCTGCGGGCAGACCCTGGAGAGACCGCCAACCGCGTGCACGAACTGCCAGACGTCGCGGCTCGTCTCCGCGCTGAACTCGTCGCCTGGCGCAGCGCCATGGGACCCACGCTCGTCGGCCAGCGCGTGGAGGAAGATGAATCCCTGGTCAAGGCGCTCAGGGCCCTGGGATATTTTTAGCGCTGGGTTAAGTCGCGGCGAGCACCGCGCCTCGACTCAAGAGGTATCGTATGAAAAAGGACTACATCGTCATATCGTCTGAACAGGCAGAGATAGACGAGCACGTCTTCGCCGAGGACTTGTGGACCCATCGCTTTGCCAATGAAGCCCTTTTGCCACAAAGAGGAAAGGCGGTTCCCCAGCAACAAGAATATCGGATCATCCAGCCCTTCTTGGCCCAATTGCCTCCTGGCAGTCGCATCCTGGACGGCGGCTGCGGAGAGGGGGAATGGGTCACATTCCTCACCAGCCAGGGCTTCGTGGCGATTGGTCTTGATATTCGCGAACAAACCATCGCGCAGCTAAAAAAATCGTTCCCTAACTGTCAGTTTGTTTGTGGAGATATCCGACATACCGATTTCGAGAGTAACTCGTTCGACGCCTACTTTTCCTGGGGCACGTTCGAGCACTTTGAGAACGGACTTGAGGACTGCATCGGCGAGGCATGGCGAGTCCTGAAACCAGGGGGGTTGTTGTTTGTCAGCGTTCCTTTTCAGAATTGGTGGCACATCCTCCGCGATAGGAAGAGCTTGCATAAGGTGGATCCCACCTACGACCCCCAGCGCGGCTATCAGCAGCCCCATCGCTTCTATCAGTGGCGCCTCACACGACCAGAACTGCAGCGGGAATTAGAATTGCGCGGGTTTCGTGTCCTGTTGGTCCGGCCGGCTCCGAAATGGGGAGGAGTGTCCAAGTGGTTACGCTTGAACATCCCCTGGCTCAAACAGGGCAGTAGATTATTCGCTCTGCTTCGGCGTACCATGGCTGCCGTGCTGCCCGAGGCCTACATTAGTCACTCAATTTTGGCGGCAGCACAAAAAGTTGGATAAGAAAGAAAGCTCCACTCATCCCTCGGCGCGGATCTTTATGGCACCCCAGTCCGCGGGTTTGGTCCTTGCCGCCTACACGCACTTCGGAGCGAAGGGACTCAGGGGAGTGGGGATGTACCATCTCGTGCGCGAGGTCTGGAGGAGAGGCCAACTCCGGCAGGTGCTGGCGGTATCAAAAAGTCGCTGCCAATACGAGTTCGATCTGCCTCTGATAGATACCCTGCCAGGAGAATCACTCCTGGTCTCCGGTCTTGGCGCGATCAAGAACAGAATCTGGCGGGGATTCCCTTCTCGCTGGCTGGGCGAGGGGCTCTTCGACCGCTATGCCGCCTCAAGGCTAGTCTCACAAGGGAGGGTGTTAGTCACGACTCCACGGTTGCTTCAGACCTCGCGTGTAGCCAAAGGTCTTGGCTATAAGGTCCTGCTGTATGGTGGCGCTCCCCATCCCATCTATCTCATGGAACAAATCCAGCTTGAGCACGACACCTTCGACTTGAAAGGGGCAAAAGAATACCGCAGTCGCGCCTGGGATATGGCGCGATTTGCCGCCCACGTTGAACAAGCAGACTACCTGCTCACTCCCTCGGAGTTCGCCAAAGAAACCTATGTGCAGCAAGGATTTCCGCGGGAGAGGATTTTTGTCGCTCCGCTCGGGGTCGACGTGCAAAGATTCCGTGCCACTCCCCCACCGACAGAAGGCCCTTTCATCTGCCTCTTTGTTGCCCACGTGGCTGGCAGCACAGGCATGGTGAAAGGCCTGCCGTATCTCTTACAGGCGTGGTCAGAGCTGAACCTCAAGAATGCCCAATTATTGGTGTGTGGGAAAATGGGGCAAGAGGCACAACAGGTGATTCAACGCTACGCAGGAAAGCTGCCCGCCGTCGAGTTCACCGGGCCGGTAAGCAATGTCGTAGAGTATTATCGGAAAGCCTCGATCTTCGTCTTGCCCACTCTGGCTGAAGGATTGGCGAAAGTGGTCCTTGAAGCGATGGCCAGCGGACGCCCCGTGATCACCACTCCTGTCCTCAAACCCGTAGTCCGAGAGGGTAGCGATGGCTTTTATATCCCTCCTCGCGACGTGGCAGCCCTAAAAGACCGGATACTCCATTTTTACCAGCATCGCGAAGAAGTCAGCAGGATGGGTGCTAACGCCAGCGCACAGGCGCAACAGTTTACGTGGGAGCCGTTTAGCCAGCGTATTGCTGATATTGTAGAAAAGATCGCTGCCGCCTGAAGGATAGGGACAGGAAACAGTGAAAGCACAGCGGGAAAGAATCGTTAAAGCAACTGCCCTCATTGCCGCGTTGGAACTCCTGACCGCAGGGGCTGGACTGCTCAAACAGATGCTCGTCGCTGCCCAGTTCGGGACATCGGAGACAACAGATGCGTATGTAGTGGCGATGACCGTAGTAGCCCTTATTCAGCTTTGGCTCACCCTGCCGATTAGGCAAGTCATCCTCCCTATGTTCCGCTACGACCTGGCGCGAGACGGAGAACAGCATGCCTGGGCCAACATCAGTATTTTGCTGAACAACCTGGGGCTGATCGTCATTGTCATTGCCGCTGCGGGATGGTTATTCGCTCCTCCCCTCGTGAGCCTCATGACTCCCGGTTTTGAGAAAGGAACGAACGAGCTGGCTATTGAGCTGACACGGATCACGATGGTCAGCATCGTCCTCATCTCCCCGAGCATGGTTTTGGAGCAGATCCTTTTTTCTTACGAGCGATTTTTCTTGCCCGGGATCACGGATCTGGTGAACAATCTCGCGACCATGCTCATGCTGCTCGTTCTCGGGAGCACCTACGGTATTTATGGGTTGGCGACTGCCGTCGTGGTAGGCGCGGCCTGCGAATTCGCTAGCCAGCTTCCTATCTTATGGGAAAAGCGGAAATTGTACCGTTGGAAACTAGACCTGCGCCATCCAGGGATGCGCGAAGTAGGCCGACTCAGCTTCCCGCTCCTCTTTGCCAATAGCAGCGTGGAGGTCGCCAGGATTACCGACCGGATCTTTGCCTCACTCTTGCCTGGTGGCAGCCTCTCAGCCCTGTCCTTCGGCAGTCGGCTCATCAGTATCTTCTCAGATCTCCTCGTTGGACCGCTGCAGAAGTCAACTTTCCCTCATTTTACGAGGTTGAGCGCCGAGGAGAATTTTCCAGCACTCTCCCGCCAGCTTTCCCTCTATTTCCGTATGATGCTCTTCCTGACTCTGCCCATCGGGATTGGCATGATGGTTGCCGCAGAACCCATTGTGAGGGTGCTCTATCAACGGGGGGCCTTTGACGAGACTTCGGTCCGCTTAACCAGCCAATCCCTCGCGTGTTACGCGCTGGGATTTCCAGCGCTTGCTCTTGGCAGAATCTTAACTCGCACGTTCGTCAGTCTCAAAGATACCTGGACCCCGACGAAGACGAGCCTCATGCGCATTGGCCTCAAAATTCTCCTCTCGTGGGCCTTGATTCATCCTTTCGCCCTTATGGGATTGGCCCTGGCTGAGTCGTTCTCGCAAATCATCAGGACCTCTCTCCTGTTTTTTCTCTTGCCCGACCAGGTGAAAGGGCAAGAGAGCCGGAACACCGTAAAATCCCTGGGGGAGATCTCGGTTGCCTGTATGCTGATGGGAGTCGCGGTGTACCTCGTCAAGGAGAAAATCACCGGCCTCTTCAGCGTCCACGTGGAGCTGGCGACCCTAGTGCTGTGTGGGGTTGTGAGTTATAGTGCGTTCGCCTTCTTGCGTCGGGCAGAAGAGGTACAACCACTCTTCAGAGCCCTGACAAGCTTAGGAGCGAAATATCTCCCACGGAGGTCGTAGCCACTCACACTTCGGAGAAACCAGCTATGCGCAAGCCGGATTTTTTCATAGTCGGAGCGCCTAAGTGCGGCACAACTGCAATGAATGACTATCTGCGGCAACATCCGGAGATTTTTCTGCCACACAAGAAGGAGATTCACTTTTTTGGCTCCGACCTCGTATTTCAAAAGCCCCGTGTGACGAAAGAGGAGTATCTCTCGCATTATCGCGCAGTGAGAGAGGAAAAACGCAGCGGCGAAGCTGCGGTATGGTATCTGTACTCCACACGAGCTGCGGCGGAGATCAAGGAATTCAGTCCCGAGGCCAGCATCATCATTATGCTGCGCAACCCGGTGGAGATGATGTATTCGATGCATGGGCAACGGCTGTATAACGACAATGAAAATATCCGCGACTTCGCGGAGGCGTTAGCTGCGGAAGAAGAGCGCAAACAGGGGCGGCGCTTGTATAAAAACGCCTCCAATCTCATGGGCTTTTTCTATCGAGACATCGCCAGATATACTCAGCAGGTCAAGCGGTACTTTGAGGTCTTCGGCTGCGACAAGGTCCAGGTCATTATCTTTGATGACTTCAAGAGCGACACCCCGCGGGCTTACCGAGCAACTTGTGCATTTCTCGGAGTGAACCCCCATTTTCGTCCGGAGTTTACGGTCATCAATCCCAGCAAGATCGTGCACAATGAAGCGCTGCGCAGCTTCCTCCGTTACCCTCCCCCACCGGCCAGTTGGCTCCTCAAGCTTCTGCAACACAGCCCGGTTCGCTTAGGATTCAGGAGAAGGCTCAGGAGCCTCAATACCAAATATGCACCCCGGCCGCCCATGAATCCGGAATTAAAGCGGCGCCTGCAAGCAGAGTTCTTGACGGAGGTCCAGCAGCTCAGCGAGTTGTTGGGGCGAGATCTGACTCACTGGTGCCGGGCGGAAGTCGCTAGAGCCGCATAGACGATTTTCCTCAGGTTGGCCTTTCGCAACCAGCTCGTTAGGACAGACAGCAGCCCCATTCCTCAGGAGTTCAGGTGATTGCGAGTTGACGTACCTCCAGCGACAGCGGCTTCGTCAGGAACCGTGGCAATCAAAATCGTTCATGTCATCAGCGGTTTGTCTACCGGCGGCGCGGAGATGATGCTGTATAAGCTTCTCTCGCGCTTGAACCAGGCAAGCTTCACCAGTGCTGTGGTATCGCTCGTGCCGATTGGTCCCATAGGGGAGAAGATCCAAGCGCTGAACGTGCCCGTACGAACGCTCGGTATGCGTCGCAAGGTCCCGAACCCAGCGGGCCTCTACCGGCTCGCACGCTGGCTTCGACAAGATCCTCCCGACCTCATCCAAACTTGGATGTATCATGCTGATCTGTTGGGCGGACTAGCTGCCAAATTCGCCGGCGGCATTCCCGTCATCTGGAACATTCGCCACGGCACCTTTGACGATCAAGGCGGCAAGTGGAGCAGCCACTGGACCATGAAAGCTTGTATCCCCTTGTCCCGCTGGCTGCCAACCCGAATTGTCTGTTGCTCGGAGGCTTCCCAGCGTATGCACATCTCAGTCGGTTATGCAGCAGACCGGATGGTTGTCATCCCGAACGGCTTCGACCTCACTGCTTTCAAGCCAAACCCGGCAGCACGTCTCTCTGTCCGCCGGGAGTTAGACATCCCTGCCGAGGCGTTCCTGATTGGGCAAGTCGGCCGCTTCGATGCCCAGAAGGATCACTGGACCTTCATTCAGGCTGCCGCCCAATTGCTCGCTTACTCACCCGGTGTCCACTTTCTCCTCTGTGGAGATGGGATTACTTGGGGGAACGCGGAGTTGGCCGGCTGGATCGCAACCACCGGCATTGGCCATCGCTGCCATCTTCTGGGGCACAGGGAGGATATCCCACGGCTCACCGCTGCCTGCGATATTGCTACGTCTTCTTCTTCTCACGGTGAGGGTTTCTCGAACGTGATTGGCGAAGCAATGGCCTGTGGCGTGCCGTGCGTGGTGACAGATGTGGGCGATGCGGCGCTGATTGTCAGAGAGACCGGGAGAGTGGTCCCACCACAGAACCCCGAAGCCCTGGCGCAAAATTGGCGCGCCTTATTAGAACTCGGACGGGAAGGACGTGAGCGTTTAGGACGAGCCGCCCACAGCCGGATTGGGGAAAACTTTAACCTTCCAGTCATCGTCGCGAAATACCAGAAACTGTACGAAGAGATCGCCACCTAGGCAATCCAGTCATGCTCAGCAAAACTTCATGCGCGTGCCTCGTTATTGACGATCGGGAGAGATGACCTGAAAAGCAAGGAGCGGCCGCGGTTTCTCTTGACAGGTCAGAGAGACAGGGATAGGGTTTCGGCCTTGGTTTCCTGGTCGAGAGAGGCAAGGCTCTAGATCCTGAAATTTCGTGTCCGAAGGGAGGATATGGACAAAGCGTGCCACAAGATCGCCCATGTCATCACCGAGTCGGGACCATTTGGGGGCAGTCAGCGCAACACGCTGCTAACCCTCAAAGGCCTGGCACGGGATGGATACAGGACTGAGTTGATCTGTGGGTCAGGAGGACGGCTGATTCCAGAAACCGAAGCCCTGGGGGTCCCGGTTCATGTGATTCCAGATCTGGTCCGCCAAGTCGATCCCAGGAAAGATTGCCGAGCATTCCTGCAGTTGCATCGGCTGTTTCGCGCTCATAAGTATAGTATCGTGCATACCCACACGACCAAGGCGGGACTTCTTGGTCGTCTAGCCGCGAGGTGGGCAAGAGTCCCAGGAATTGTCCACACCTTCCACAGTGTCCCTTTCGAAATGAAGGGGAACCTGCGCTCGAAGTTCTATATTGCTTTGGAACGACTGGCGGGGTCAGTCACACACGATCTTGCCTGTGTGGGAGAAGTGCTCCGGCAGCAACTTGCGCAGTGGAAGATCGCTCCCGACGAGAAGCTGGTAACGATCTACAGCGGAATTGAGTTCGCGCATTATGTCGCGGAGCGCACCTCTGTCGAGATGAAGCGCCAGCTTGGCATGGAAGAAGCCTGGCCGATCGTCGGCTGTATCGGCCGGCTCTGCGCACAGAAAGCGCAACACTACCTCGTAGAAGCCGTCGCGTTACTGAAGGAACAGTATCCGCACCTTCGCTTACTCCTTTTGGGTGATGGTGAGCTGAGGTCGTTTATCGAGCAGCGGATTCACGATCTGGGTGTTTCCGCTCAAGTGGTGCTCCTGGGAGAACGGGATGATATCGCCGATCTCCTCAACATCTTCGACATCTACGCCGCGTCCTCCCTATGGGAAGGAGTGGGACGGGCTTTGACCGAGGCGATGTATTGGAGCCTGCCCATTGTAACCACGCCAGTCAACGGCGTCACCGAACTCATCTTGCATGAAGAAACCGGATTGCTCGCGCCTCCGCGCGATCCGCAAGCGCTGGCTACCGCCATAGCTCGTCTAGCTTCCGATCGCGAACTGGCAAGACGACTGGGAACAAACGCCCATCATAAGGTGCGAGACCTCATGGATGGAGAGCGAATGATCGTGGCGATCGAAGAACTCTACGAAAAACTTGCGCTGAGAGAAGCGTTCGCGACAAAGCGGATCCCCGTTGTGGAATATTGAAAAGCGAGTCCCAATTTCTCGTACAGCGGCTAACTGCAAGTGAGGAA